>CAXXKN010000004.1:0-111902 GCA_963662645.2 Acidimicrobiales bacterium | reverse complement strand
GTGTGACCATCACCACCGCGCCGAGGGTCAGCACCAGGTAGACCGCGATCCGGCCCCGATGTCTGATGAGAGTGTTCATCCGTAGTGGCTCCATCGCTTCTGGGCCTTGAACACCCCTACGGTGAGCAGCAGCAGGATGGCCGTGAGGGCCACCCCCATGGCCGAGCCGAGCCCGATCTCGAACTGCCCCCTGAAGGCTCGCAGGTACAGCAGGTAGGCGGTGGTGGTCGTGCTGAACTCGGGCCCTCCACCGGTGAGCACGTTGAGGATGTCCCACGATCCAACGCTGGTGATGGCCAGGTTCAGGATCACCAGCAGGAACGTCGTGGGCGCGCACAGCGGCCAAGTGACGTAGAGGGCCTTCTGCCAGAAGTTGGCGCCGTCCACGATGGCCGCGTCCACCTGCTCCCGGGGCACGGTCTGGAGCGCAGCCATGTAGAAAACGGTGTTGAGCGGTATCAGCGACCACAGCAGGATGACCGCCACCACGTGGGGCGCCCATTGGGGAAGCACCAGGTAGGGCGTGTCGACGTCGATGAAGAAGCTGAGGAACGTGTTGAAGAGGCCGTCGCTGGTGAACACGAACCGCCACATGGTGGCCACCGCCACCCCCGACGCCACCAGGGGCAGGAAGTAGGCCAGCCGGAACAGGCCGGTGCCCTTGAGCCGCTGGTTGAGGAGGTTGGCGAACACGAAGGAGATCAGGATGGCCGGCGGGGTCACCTCGAGGAACAGCAGGCCGGTGATCCGCAGGGACTTGAAGAACAGCGGGTCGCTGGGCAGGTTGGCGTAGTTCTCGAACCAGATGAAGCTGGTGTCGGCCAGCAGATTCCGGTCGGTGAGGCTGAGGTAGGCGCCGTATACCAGCGGGCCCAGCAGGAACACCCCGAACATCAGCAGCGCCGGGGCCACCAGCAGGTAGCCGGCCAGCCGTTCCTGACCGCGCCAGGTCAGGCCGCGGTGTCCCGGTGGCGGAGTCTCGATCGCTGCGCCGGTCCCGATCCCGGCGATGTCGACATCGGTCGGCTCGGCGACGGCGCGCGTTCTTCGCGTCAGCGCCATGGCCAGGAAATTACTGTGTGCCCCATGGCTGCGCCGTTACGGCGCGGTTACGGGGTCCGTCGGCGGCGCGTTGTGTCAGCCGGGGACTTCGATGGGGATGTCGCGCCGCACGGCCGGGCTCTCGGCCAGCGCCGCGTTCATGTTCTCCTCGTAGGGCGCCAGGGCGTCGTCCATGGACTGGCCCTCGATGACGTAGCGCCTGAACGCTCCGGCGAACTCCGCGTAGTGGATGCCGCCCGCGCTGTCGAAGGGCCCGCCGATGGGGCTGATGATGATGGAGCGGGCCGCGTCGATGAACGCCTGGTGGTTGTTGGGCGGCGGCTGGCGCCACCTCGGGTCGTCGGCGTAGCGCTTCAGCGGCGGCACCACTGCGCCGCCCTCCATCCAGGGCACGTAGGCGGGCCCGTAGATGTGCTTGATGAGCTCCCAGACGACGTCGGGGTGCTCGGTCTGGGCGCTCACGCCCCAACCGGCGGTGCCGCCGCCGCCCCGGGTGCCGTGGGTGCCATCGGGCAGGGTGTGCACGTCCCACTCGAACTCTGACGCCCTCAGCGCGGGGACCGACCACACCGCGCCCTCGACCATGGCGAACCGGCCGCCGATGAAGCCGTCGTGGGGACCGCCGGCCGCGGTGACCTGCTCGGGTGTGGCGAAGACCCCTTCGATGACCGGATCCCAGATGGCGCGCAACCCGGCCCGGAAGTTGTCGTCGATCAACATCACCTGGTTCTCTTCGTCGAGGTAGTCCCCGCCGAAAGCTCCGATGGGCCCGTGGGCGTTGTCCGGGTTGTCGGGCGCGGGCGCGTAGCCGATCACGTCGCCGGTGGTGAGCACCCGGGCGTACTCGGCCATGTCGTCCCACGTGAAGCCGTCCCCGGGAAGCTCGAGGCCGGCCGCCTCCAGCATCGGGATGTTGTAGAAGAAGGTGTTCACGTCGGCGCTCATGCCCTGGCAGTGCATCTCGCCGGCCGCCTGGTCGCCAAGGGCCACCGTGGAGCAGACCTGCAGCATCGACGGGTACCACGCGTCCACGTTGAGGTCATCGTCGGCCTCCAGGTAGGGCCGCATGTCCAGCGTGACCCCTTGCTGGGCGAACAGGTCGACCCAGCCGTTGTGGCTGAAGAAGAGGTCGGGCATGTTCTCGACCGCCATGTAGGACACCAGCTTCTCGGTGTAGCCGTCGGGCGCGATCTCCTCCAGTTCGATGGATACGCCCGGATGGAGCGCGGTGAACGAGTCGATGGTCGGCTGCACCTCGTCGAGGTAGGGCAGGCCCGGCAGGGTCATTGCGCCCCAGCGCAGGGAGCCGCTCAGCTCGGGGGCGGCGGCCGCGGTCGTGGTTGTGGCTGCGGCCTCGGTGGTCGCGGGTGCAGCCGCCGCGGTGGTGGTGGTCGCGGCCGCCGGCTCGTCGTCGTCGCCGCAGGCCCCGAGGAATGCGGCAGCGCCCAAGCCACCTCCAGTGAGCTGTAGGAACCTCCGGCGGTCCATGTTGTCGTGTCGAGTCATCGCGCCCTCCCTAGAGCCGTCCCCCAAGAGCGGAACCGGTAAGTCCCGCTAATCGACACCATAGGTGGGCCGGGATTGGGACGTGAAATTGGCGATCTCGACCGAGGTGAGTACGGCTCGGCCGAGCCACAAGCCGGCACTTGTTGACGCGCGGTCGCTCGGCTAGGAGTGAACCTGCTCGTAGCTTGGCCCGGCGGAGTCATCCACCCAGTACTTGGGCGCCCATCCGACGCCCTGCCAAGTCTTGATCTTGGTCGGCTGCATACGGAACAGCCACCTCGGCTGCTCCTTGCTCGCGGTCAGGTAGGTGGGACCGTTGGGGCCCAGATACCGGTACGACATCTTCTCGGCGATCTCCACCCACTGGCCCCCGACGTTGGGTTGTTCCACCACCTCCACGGTCCCTTCAGCGAAGACCTTGGGGACCTCTGTCGACTGTCCCATCTCGTCGGCCGGACTGTGCGGAGCGTCGATCACGATGCAGACTCTCGGATCCTGCTCGACGTAGCGGCACCATTCAGCTCGCTGGCGGCCAACGAACCAGAAGTCACGGCCGTCCCAGTGGAACCAGACGGGAACCACGTAGGGCGATCCGTCCGGCTTGACACAGGCCAGACGGGCCAGCGCATCCGAGCCGAGGAAGGCTGCCACCTCCTCGCTGTCCATGGCGCCGATCTTCCCGCGGAATTCGTCGGCCATCGCTTGCCTCCCTGTGCTTGTATCGGTGTGGGCGAAATCGGGGCGCCGGCGAATCCCTCCCGCGTTTCGGTGCGGCTGGTTCGGCGGCTAGCTCTCGGGCACGTCGTAGGTTTGGGCGGTGAGTGCGCCGTCCACGATGAGGTTTATCCCCGACACGTACTGGGCCTCGTCGGAGGCGAGATACAGGAAGGCGTGGGCCACGTCGTCGACGGACGCCAGCCGGTTGGCCGGGACCAGCGGGAAGCCTTCAGAGCGCCACTTGTCCATCAGTTCCTCGCCCACGATGTCGGTTGACTGCTGGGTGTCGGCTGGGCCCGGGCCAACGCTGTTGCATCGGATGTTGTAGGGCGCGCACTCCACTGCGATGGCCTTCGTCAATGCGGCTACGCCGGCTTTGGCCACGCAATAGTGGGTGAAGCCCCGACCATGTCCCAAAGATGCGATCGACGAGGTGAACAGGATCACTCCGCCTCCGGTGTCCTTCATCGCTCGGGTGGCGCGGCTGCCCATCACGAAGTAGGCATCGAGGTTCACCGACAGGACCCGGCGCCATTCGTCGTCGGTCATGTCGACGAACTCGGCACTGGTCCAAGCCGCCGCGTTGGACACCATCACGTCGAGTTTCGGATCGATGGCCAGAGCCTGAGCCACGGCCTCAGCGCAATTCCCCATGACACCGAGATCGGTGTTCAGCAAATGCGGTGTGGCGCCCATTTCCTCGATCACCGGCGCGACCGAGTCCAGCCGCTCCTGCTTGTAGTCGAGCAAGTACAGATTCTTGGCGCCCTCCTCCGCGAACAGTTCAGCGGTGCGGCGCCCGAAGCCGCTTCCGGCTCCGGTGACGAAGACATTGCGCCCTTCGAATCGTCGGCTCATTCCTGATCCTCCAATGTGTCCGGCTTTGAAGCGCATTCTCCTGGCCGGGGCACCGTCATGTGCTCTGCTATGTGCTCTGCCGCGGCCAGGACGTGTGTCTCATCTTAGAGGCCGAGCGGATAGACCGCGAATGCGGCCCATACGGCCTCGCTCGGCGCCTCGCGAAGATCCGCATCGGTGCTCCCTATCCGCTCGGCCTCTTAGTCGGCATCCGATCCTTGCTCCCGGAGGGGCCGCTTGAACGGTTCGCTGTGCGCGCCAGGCGAAGGGCAACTATTGTGCTTTTCCCAGCCACGAGCAAAGGGGGACGGCAAGTGCTCGATTACACCGAATTGAAGGATCAGGGAGGTCTCGAAGCCTGGCCCGGCTTCGACGAACTGCCCTACGCGAAGACACTCGATGGCGATCCGGTCCAGTCGGGCCGTTTCGACTCAGGCGGCCTCGGCATGCGCACGATGACGGGTGTCTGGGCATGCACGGAGGGCAGCTTCGAATACACCTATCCGGGCGACGAGATCTGCACCCTGCTCGAAGGCAGGATCCGGCTGGTTTCTTCGGATGGCGAATCCCACGAGTTCGCCGCGGGTGACACCTTCTACAACCGCAAGGGCGAGGTGTGGAATTGGACGGTCATCGAGCCGGTCCGCAAGATCTTCCACATCCACGACCCGGATTCCGACGAGCTCGCCGACTGAGCGAAACCTCGTGCCGTCCGTGCACGGCGACCCGCGTCACGGACGAGTCTCAAAACCGAGTCGGGCTCAGTCGGCCTTGATGGCGTCATTTGTCTGATGTATGGTCGGCCCATCGCCCGCCGGTAGCCCGGCGCGTCGTACTCCTGAATGGGGGCCAGGAGCATGATCGATTCCGTGTTGACCACCGCGGTGACCGTCTCCGACATGGAGCGTTCACTCGCCTTCTACCGCGACCTGCTCGGCTTTCGAGTGGCAGCAGAACTCCCTCCGCCGGCCGAGCGAGAGCGTTGGGACGTTTACCACCAGCAAGTCTGCGGCGTTGACGATGCGGTGATTCGCGTCGTCTACTTGGAGGCACCCGACAGTGAGACCGCCCTCGAGTTGATCGAGTACACGACTCCAAAGAAACCACCGCAACCGCCGAGCAATGTCGATCAGGGCGGCACTGTGATCATCGCCTTGGCTGTGTCGGACAGCGAGAGCGTTGTGGCCCGGGTCCGCGAAGCCGGCGTCGAGACGTTGTCGAATCCGGTGCCCTATGTCACCGATGACGGTGTTTCCTCCAAGACGACATATCTGCGAGATCCCGATGGAACATTGCTGTGTTTCTTTGAGATAATTGAATGAAAAGTCTGATCTCTCAATAGATAAGATAATATAGCCGATTATAACACTCGAACGGAGAAACGAAATGAAAGATCCACAGGATGTCGTACGCCGCAATTTTGCGGCATTCGACGCCAAGGACGCCCAAGGAGTCATCGACACCTACACCGAGGATTGCATACTCATCGACGTCGCTGCACCGGAGCCCACTTACGGCAGTGCCTTCCTTCACGAGCACATGGCCAACCTTTCGAACGCATTCCCGGACATGCACATCGAGGACGAGCGCCTGCTGACGGGTGAGAACCTGGTTGCGGCCGAGTTCGTCCTGGTCGGAACCCATCTCGGCGAGTTCCTGGGCTACCCGCCGTCGGGAAACGTGATCCGCTGGGTCACCTGCAGCTTCTTCGACCTGACCGACGACAACGAGAAGATCTGGAAGGAGACCTACTACTACGACTTGGCCAGCGTCACTGCGCAACTCCAGCCGCGAAACGACTGAGGGATCGGCCCGCGGCCTCCGCAGACCCGCGGGCAGGGAGGACTGATTCATGAGAACAAGGGCATGTGACGTGGTGGAGGCCTACCTGGATGCCTTCCTCAACTCGCGCTGGGACGAGGTCCGACCCGCGCTGGCCGACGACTGCGTGGTCGTGGACCCGCTCATGCCCGACCCCGTCAAGGGCAAGCAGGAAGTGATGGATCTGCTGGCCTACTGCCATTCGTGGGGCCACTATCACGGCGAGATCCTCAACATCTTCGGGGATGAGCGGCAGGTCGCCGTCCAGCTGCGGATCAGCGGCAAGGTGATCGAGGCGCCCGAGGGCATGCCCGATGAGGTCGTCGGTCGGGAGTTCGCCTTCGCGGAGTGCGATTTGTTCCAACTCGACGACGACCATCGCATCACCAAGGTCTCGATCTACGCCGACGTGGTCACGCTCCAGAACCAGTTGGGCCAGGAGTTCTGAAATGAGGGCCGCCCGGCTGCTCCCCGACGCCGACAGCCTCGCGGTCCTCGATGTGGGCGAGCCTGTGCCGTCCGGAGACGAGGTCCTGGTGAGGGTGGCGGGCGCCGGCGTGTGCCGGTCCGACATCCATGTGCTCGACGGCGCCTTCGCCGACATGATTCGCCGTCCGGTGACGCCGGGGCACGAGATCGCGGGCGTTGTCGAAGCCATCGGCTCAGACGTGAGCGACCTCGAAGTCGGGACGCCCGTGGCCGTGATGGTGGGGTGGGGATGCGGCCACTGCGACGCCTGCGTGGGCGGCCACGAGCAGCTTTGCCCCTCCGGTGATGAGGCGGGCGCCACCGTCGACGGCGGGTTCGCGGAGTTGGTGCTCGTGCCGCACCGGCGCCATGTTGTGCCGCTCGGCGACGTGTCGCCGTACGAAGCCACTCCGTTCGGCTGTGCGGCGCTGTGCTCGTACGCGGCCGTCAAGCGGGTGGCACCGTTCCTGTCGGGTCAGTCGACCCTCGTCGTGCTCGGCGCCGGTGGACTGGGCCTCTACGCCACCCACTACGCCCGCACCCTCACCGGCGCGCGCGTGGTGGCGGTCGATCCTCGGCCGGAGGCGCGCGACCTCGCCCTGGCCGCGGGCGCGCACGACAGCATTCCATCGGGCGCCGACGCCGCGGGTGCGCTGAGCGAGCTGACCGCAGGCCGCGGCGCCGAGGCCGTCATCGACTTCGTCGGAACCGATGAGACGCTCGGGCTGGCCGCGGCCACGGTGGCGGCACGCGGGATCGTGGCGCTGCTCGGCCTCGCGGGCGGCCATGTCGCCTTCGGCTTCGAGGCGCTGGCGCCGGAGGCCGCGCTGACCACGGTCGTGGCCGGCACCGTTCTCGACCTCCACGACGTGGTGCGCCTCGCCCAGCGCGACGCTTTTTCCATGCCCCTGAGCCCCTATCCGCTCGACGGCATAAACGAGGCGATCTCCGATCTGCGCGCCGGCCGAATCAACGGCCGCGCCATCATCCTCCCCGGGGGGCAGCCAGCATGACCGGCTCGTTGCCACCGCCCACGGGGCCTGGCACCACGGCGGAGCACGTGATCCGGGCACGGCTTGGGCGGGATCGTCCCTAACGGTTCGCAGTACTCGATCAACAGACCTCCCTCGAAATCAATGAAAGGCAATTATTCATGAAGAAAATATATTCTATAGCTGTCGCTTTGCTTGCGCTAGCGCTCATTGCGACCGCATGCGGGGATGATGACGACGATGCCGCACCCGCGCCAGTCGAGGAACCGGCTGCCGCCCCGGCCGAGGAGCCTATGGAGGAGCCTGAAGAGGAACCCATGGAGGAGCCGGCCGAGGAGCCTGAAGAGGCGCCCATGGAGGAGCCGGCCGAGGAGCCTGAGGCGCCCATGGAGGAGGGCGGAACCATCGCCTTCAGCTTCGGCAACGAACAGGTCGGGATCTACAAGATCGTGGCCGGCCCGGCCCGCCTGCAGGCGGAGAACCGCGGCTACGAGTTCCTGGAGGGTGCGGCCAACGGCGACTGCGACGCCCAAGTCCGCGATGTCGAGAACTTCGTCGTCCAGGATGTCGACGCCATTGTGGTCGTGCCGATATGCGGCATCGACGCTCTGGCCCCCACGCTCGAGGACGCCGAGGCCAAGGGAATCGTCGTAGTCGGCTACGCCAGCGAGATCCCAGAGACCGGCGACGGCGCCATCCTCTGGGACAACCGGGGCGCGGGCGAGTCCGTCGCGGCCGAGGCGCTCAGGTGGTTCAACGAGGACTTCACCGGTGACCAGAACGACTTCTCATGGGTGCTGTTCACCTACGACGGATGCGGGCAGCCCTGCACGGACCGAACCGACCCGATCCGCGACATAGTCACCGAGGCCACCGGAGTGGCGCCCCTCGAATCCGAGGCAATATCCATTCCTCAAGGCCTGGACGACACCCAGGTCTTCTTCCAGTCGAATCCGAACATCGCCATGGTGATCGGAGTCAACGACGCCGGAGCGATGGGCGCCTACGAGGCGATTCTCGGCGAGGTCGAGGCCGGCCGCGATCCGAGCACATTCTTCGTGGCCGGAATCGACGGTCAGAACGAGGCTCTGGAGCTCGTGGCCGCAGGGGGCGGAGAGGGCGGCATCTACCGTGCCAGTTCCTCCCTGCTGCTCCACGAGCTCGGCCAGACGGTCGTCGACCTGCCGGCTGACATCCTCGAGGGCAAGATCGAGGCCGGATCGGCGGACGCGGTCGTGCACATGGGGTACCAGCTCATGTCGGCGAACAGCCCGCAGGACGCCCAGGACCTGCTGGACCTGTACGCCGAGTTCACCGGCGGCTGATCCAGCAACGCTCTAGGGTGTCGCGCCAAGTCGACTGATCTGGTGCCATCCATGAGCCAATGTCGGAGAATCTGACTCCTTCGATCTCAGGCCCTGGCCCGGCGAGCACGGTCGGAATCGACTCCGGACCGCGCCTCGAGCGGGCCAGGGCCTGGTCGCTGCGCAACGGGATAGTCATCGCCCTGCTGGTCGAGGTGCTGTTCTTCTGGTCCCAGTCGGACAAGTTCATGACCGTGGACAACATCCGCCTCGTCTTCCTTCAGGTGGCGGTGGTGGGGATCATGGCGGTGCCGAGCGCCCTGCTCTTGATGTCGGGCTACATCGATTTCGCAGTCGGCTCGACTCTCGGCCTGTCCGCCATGGTGCTGGGCCGGCTGCTGGAGGCGGAAACGCCCGCCCTGCTCGCGGTGGCCGTCGCCATCGCACTGGGCGGCGCCACCGGCGGGGCCCAGGGCGTACTGGCCACACGGCTGCGCTTCGCGCCGATCGTGGTGAGCCTGGGCTTCTTCACCGCCGTCCGGGGTTTCACGCTGGTGATCAGCGACGGCGATGTTCCCAGCGGATGGGACAGGAGCTTTCGGGCGCTCGGACGCAATCTTCTTCCGGGAACGCCCATTCCGTATCCGGTCGTGATTGCGGCCGCGGTGTTCATTGTTGGTGCCCTGTTCCACACTAGGACGACCTGGGGCCGGCACGTGATGGCGCTGGGCGTCAACCCGCAGGCGGCCAGGCGGGCCGGGATCGATCTCTACCGGCTGCCTCTGATGCTGTATGTGGCCAGCGGCTTGGCCGCCGGGCTGGGGGCGGTCATCTCGGTCTCACGCCTCAACGCGGCCCCTCCGACCCTCGGCGACGGCGACGAGATCGCGGTCCTGAGCGCGGTCCTCCTCGGAGGCGTGGCCTTCGGCGGCGGCAAGGGGAACCTGCTCGGCGTAGTGGCCGGCGTGCTGTTCATCGGCGTGCTGAACGACGGCCTGCTGCTGCTGGGGGCCAAGCCGTTCTGGGTGAGGGTTAGCGCCGGGCTGGCCCTGGTGGCGGCGGCCGCGCTCGATGCCCTCAGCAAGTATGTGGCCCGTCGGGCTGCGGGTGGGGCATGACCTCATCGCAGCCCGTTCTTCCACAGACGATGAAGGTCGAGAACGCCGCGCTCGAGGTACGCCATATCGAGAAGTCCTTCGGAGCGGTGAAGGCCCTCAAGGGTGTCAGCCTCGGTGTGAGGGCCGGTGAGGTGATGGGGCTGATCGGCGACAACGGAGCCGGCAAGTCGACGCTCATCAATTGCCTGGCCGGGATCATCAGGCCCGACGCCGGTCGGATCCTGCTCGACGGCGAGGAGGTCACCATCTCGTCTCCCCACGAGGCGCGGCAGCACGGCATCGAGACGGTCCATCAGGATCTGGCCCTCATCGACACGCTGGACGTGAGCGGCAACCTGTTCCTCAACCGGGAGATCCTGTCCGGACCTCGTGCCCTGCGGTGGCTGAACAAGCGCCGGATGCACCGGGAGGCCAAGGAGATCCTGGAGGGTCTACGCATCAACATCCCCTCGGTTCGCAATGCGGTGGAGAAGCTGTCCGGCGGGCAGCGGCAGGCGGTGGCCGTGGGTCGTTCGGTGGCGTGGGGCCGCCGGATCGTCCTCATGGACGAGCCGGCCGCCGCCCTGGGCGTCGAACAGGCCCGCCTCGTTCTCGAGCTGATCACAACCCTCCGAGATCGAGGCCTCGCGGTCGTGCTGATCAGCCACAACATCCAAGCGGTGCTCGACGTCTGCTCCCGGGCCGTCGTGCTGCGCCACGGCGAGGCCGTTGCCGACCTTGAGTTGGAGGGAGTCACCGGGCGCGATCTCGTGCAGCTCATCACCACCGGGGAGATGGGCTGAGAAACCGCCTGCGGGCGCGGTCGGGGGCTCCTCGGATGGAACGGCGATTCCTGGGTCAATATGATCGGCTTCCCTACCGACAATGGAGGTAAACGTGATCAAAGTAATCGGAACTGCATACAAGCGCGATGACTTCTCGACGCAGGAGTTCTTCGACTACTGGCGGGACGTCCACGCGCCCATCTCGGCGAAGATCGGGCCGATGCGCGGCTACGTGGTCTCGGAAGTCATCAGCAAAGTCCAGGGGGAACTCCAGGCGGAGGCGTTCATCGAGCAGTGGTGGGACGATGTGGAATCATTCGAGAAGGCGGCCGAGACGCCCGAGATGGAGGTCGCCTGGGCGGACGTCTCGAACTATGCGAAGACCACCGGGACGTTCTGGGTGACGAAGGAGCACGTCTACATCCCGCCGCCGATCCCGAGGGGCGGCACGCTCAGCAGGCAGGCCTGGCTGGCCTAGCGCCAGAATCCCCTACGTGGAGGCCACCGGCGGGTCCAGGATCTTCCCCAGTTCGGGAACCCAGTCCAGGCGGGTCTCGCTGAGCATGCCGTAGTTGGTGATGCTCAAGTCGTTGAATCCCATCTGGCTGATGGTGCCGAAGCGGCGCTTGGCGTCGTCGAGAGTCGCCAGGTATTGCGGCGCGAGGTTCAGTACGACATTGACCTTCGATGGGTCGAAGTAGCGGCCTGCGTACTCCAGCTCGGAGCGGGTCCAGCCCTCATCGACTTTGGCCGCGCCGGGACCGCCGGCCGTGTAGCCGAAGACGATCAGCCGGTCGAGGACTTGTGACCAGGCGTCGAAGTCGGTGCCCTCGATCCACGTGCTGTGTTCGAGCGTCGGCGGGAAGATGGCCGAGAAGCAGTGGAGCTCCGTGCTCTCGCGGCGGCATAGCTGCGCCAGCGAGGAGACGAGGGAGGCCACTGTCGCCTGCCTGTACGAGACAAACGCCTGGAGGTCATCGTTCGCCGCGAGTGCTTCTCTCACGTCGTCGGTGCCGACGCTCCAGACGTCGTCGCGCCATCGTCTCTCCAAGTCCCGGCTGATCGCCGCCCGCAGCTCGAAGATCGAGATGCCCTCCCGCCGGGCTCCGGCCATGCACGCATCGCAGAAGCACAGCGACAGGAACAGCTCCTCGAGCGGCCCGTGGCCGACATACTCCGCCTCATGGTGGTGGAAGTGGCGATAGCCGAGGTAGCCGATCGACTCGAGCCTGATGGCACCGAAGATCTGCGAGCGAGCCAACTCGCCGACCAGGGACTCGGCGAACTGCCGAGCCTGCGGATGGGAGGGGCACAGCGCATACGAATAAGGGTTCCCGAAGCAGTTCCGCACGACGCCGAGGGGGAGCCTCCGACCGAGCTCGGAGCCGTGCATCGGCATCGCCCATGCGTCGAGCCGGATTCCCCGGTCTGAGAGCGCCTCCGCCAGTCCCTGCCAGAACCGCTTGCCCGATCTGGGGGCGGACTCCGACTCCATTCCGGCGAAGGGTGCCTCGAGGCTCTCGAACGGGTAGTTCGCTCCGGGTCCGCCCAGGAGACGGACCTTGTGTTCCCGTGCCCGGGGCAGGAGCGCACGGCCGGAGTGATAGAGGACGCTGGGGCTCGCCGAGGTGACGCCCAGTTGTTCCAGGCGCGCCGCGAATCGGTCGATCCCCTCGTCTTCGATATCCCAGGGAAAGACCCAGAACCCGACTGGCATCCGTCCTCCTGTCCTCGATCTCAATCCTCGACGGCCGCAGGCGTTCCCGACTCCGCGGCGCGGCTGATCGCTTCCACGACCGCTTGGACGTGCACCGCGTCCTCGATCGAGGCGACGCCCGTGTGGGGGTCGCCCCGGACATGGGCCAGGAAGTCGAAGAGTTCGTCGCGGAGTGCTCCGCCCACCCCCAGTGCCGAGGCGGGAAACAGCGTGGACTCGGGCACGTAGGTCCGCTCGTCGGTCATCAGCATTAGCGACGGGTCGTACAGGGAGAGTGCCTCGACAGCCGAGGTGCCGTGCACCTCGAAGAGAGCGTCGAGAACGCCCGCGCCCTCGTCCTCGCGTCCCAGCGGGCCGACGATGTTGGCCGGCGCGCCGTCGGGGATGAGCCAGGACGTCTCCAGCACGGCCACAGCGCCGCCGCCGAACTCCAGGACGGCCACCACAGCCTCGGGCGGGGGCCCTCCGAGGAACTTCTGGCCCCACGCCGACACGCGAACGCAGCGCTGCTTGGTGAGCCACGTCGCCAGATCGATGTCGTGCACCATGCTCTCCAGCACGGGATGGCTGTGCCTGCCCCATGTCTCGAACCAGGTTCGGGAGCAGTTCCGCTTGGAACGAATCAGCACCACGCGGCCGAGGCGCCCGCTGTTCACATGGTCGTGCAGCAGCTGGTGGCGGGCCTCGTACCGCAGGATGTAGCCCGCCTGGTAGATGAGGTCGTGCCGGCGGGCGAGGTTCTTCAGTTCCCGGGCCTCGGCCCAGAACAGGGCCAGCGGCTTCTCGGAGAAGACGTGGATGCCGGCCTCGAGGGCTGCCCGTGTGATTGCCGCATGACTGTCCGAAGACGAGGCGACGATCACACAGTCCGGCTCCATGTCTTGGAGCATCTCGACCGCCTCGTTGAAGATCTGTGCCTGCGGGTGCTCCCGCGCCGCCTGTTCACGGCGGTCGTCGCTCAACTCAGCAATGGCGAATTCGGTGACGAAGGGATTGGCCGCCACGACCTGGGCGTGCCGGATGGCGAAACCGAAGCCTGCGAGACCTACTCTCATTACTTGGCGACGCCCTGGGCCAGTCCCCGCACGACGTAGCGCTGGAATATGAGCGCTAGCAGCACCGGCGGCACGACCGCGAGTACAGTCGCGGCCGCGAGCGTTGTCCAGTTGAATTGGAAGAAGCCCCGGAAGCCCGCGAGGACCGGTGGAATCGTCAACTGGTTGGTCAACGTCAGCGCGTAGAAGAACTCTCCCCAGCTCTCGAGAAACACCAGACAGGCGGCCGCGATGAAGCCGGGCCTGGCGATGGGACGTATCACATACCAGAGCGCCTGCAGCCGCGAGGCCCCGTCCACTAGAGCTGCCTCGTCGAGTTCGCGCGGCAGTCCGTCGAAGTAGTTCTTGAGGACCAGGATCGTGATGGGCAGCGTGAATGAGGTGTAGACGATCACGAGCCCGTAGCGGCTGTTGATGAGGCCCAGGTCTCGGAGGGCGACAAAGAAGGCGGCCACGATTGCGATTGCGGGAACGAGGCGAGCAAAGAGAACGGCCAGGTAGGCGAAACGGGACCCTCGGTACTTGTACCGTGACATCGAGTACGCGGCCGTGCCGCCGAGGGCGAGATTCACCATGACCGTGAGGACGCCTACGGCGAGGCTCTCTCCCAGTGCTGTCAGCACTCTGAGGCCTACTTCAGCACCCCCGGGAGCGACTTTGCCGGCGAGGATCGCGCTGTAGTTCCCCAGAGTCGGCTCTTCTGGAATCCAGTGCGGCGGTACCGCCACTGCTTCCTCAGGAGTCATGAAGCTGTTGTTGACGAGAAACCAGAACGGGAACAGCACCCAGACGGCGAACAACGCGAGAGCCGCGTACAGCAGCGTGGTGACCGCCTTCTTCCTGAGGGCTGGCCGACTCACGGTCCTGCTCGCCATCGCTCTCTCGCTCACGCTTCCAACGGATTGTCTCGTCCGAGCAATATCAGTGCGATCGAGCTCACAAGCACCGCGACGACTCCCAGCATTACCGCCAGCGCCGAACCCGCTCCGATGTCTGAGAATATGAAGAGTTGCCGGTACAGAAGGATCGGCAGCAGAGTCGTGGCATCACCGGGCCCGCCCTGAGTCATCACCCAGACCGTGTCGAATTGGAGAACCCCGTAAATCACGTTGATGACGACAACCACCAGCAGCATCGGGCGGATCCACGGGAAGACAACCCCGCGGAACCGTTGCCAAGCGGTGGCCCCGTCGACCTTCGCCGCTTCGACTATCTCGTTGGGGAGGGTCTGAAGAGAAGCCAGGAACAGGAGGGCCGAGAAGGACGCCTGGTGCCAGCCCGCCGCCAGGATCGTGAAGACGAGCGCCCATTCCCGGTCGGCCAGGAACGGCTTGTAGTCCTCGAGCACGCCGAGCTCGAACAGGACCGCGTTGAGTCCGCCCACCTGCGGGTCGATGAGCCACTTCCACATCACCCCCGCGATGATGACGGGCGTGGCCCAAGGGATGATGAGGAGCGCCCGGGCGATCCCGCGCCCTCGCAGCGGCTGGTCGAGGAGCAGCGCGAAGAGCAGTCCAAGGACCGTGGCCAGAACGACGTATCCGGCCGTGTACTGCAAGGTCACCACGAGCGACTCAACGAAAGACTCGTCTCCGAGAACCTTGGCGTAGTTGTCGGTCCCTACGAACGTCGCGGGATCGTCTGAGAGCGGGACCCGCTGGAAGCTGTACACCAGGGTCTGCACCCCCGGAATGCCAACGACCAGGATCAGCGAGATGATCGCGGGGAGCGCGAGGACGAGACCGAACGTCCGGTCGCTCATCGCAGACGCGGGTCGGGGGAGCGCCTTGGCGCCGACAGTGCTGCCCGCCCCGACGCTAGAGACCATCGTTCGTTACGTCAGCACGCGAGCGTCCGAGCGGCAATGCGGAGTGCGCTCCAGTCGCCTGTCGGAGCTTGAAGCGATCCCCCGCGAGCGGGTCAGCGTTACTAGCCCGCAGCCAGCTCCACCGCGTCGTCGGCCATGTTCGCCACCGTTTCTGCCGGTGTGGCGTCGCCGGCCAGCATGTCGTTGACGCGCTCGCCCACCTTGACCTGGAAGCCCTGATACCAGCTCAGCGCTCTCGCGGCGGGTGTCGCCGCTCTGTCGTACTCCGACGTGATCACGCCGAGGTCGTAGTAGTCGGGATACGCGGCCTGGATGGCGGGATCCTCGAAGAATGACGGGTACGGAACGGCGAGCGCGGCGGCCTCGACCCAGGTCAGCGGAACGGTGAAGTTCCCGTCGTTGTCGGCCCCCGTGTAGAACTTCAGCAGGTCCCATGCGTCCTTCAGCGCCGTTCCCTCGAGGTCTGGGCCCATCTGGACGACTTCGCCGGCCAGAAGGGTCTGGCCCGCTCCAGGCATCGGGGCCATCCGCAGGTCAGCGGCTGCCGGTCCCCCGACGTCGTTGAAGATCTTCAGCCAGTAGTCGTGGCCCGCATAGAACGCGAACGTTCCCTGCGTCATTCCGCCGATGAGCTCCGGATTGTCGTCGGTGAGAATCGTCGGCGATGTCATTCCGTCCTGATACATCGCCCGCCACCACTCCAGAACGTCGACACTCCTCGGATCATCAGCGAAGACCGGCTGGGCAGCATCATCGAACGCGGTGATTCCCTCGCCTAGGAGAGTCGCCATGAGGTACTCCTCGATCCGCTCGTTGAGCCACGACGACTCGTACGGCGCGTCCGAGATTCCGTCGGCCTTGATCTTGGCGCACTGGTCGTAGTACTCCTGCAGCGTCTGGGGCGGACCAGAGAATCCTGCCTGCTCGACCATCGCCGCGTTGTAGTGGTTCATGAAGACAGCCGAGAAGTAGGGCAAGCTGGTGATCTGTCCGTCGGCCGTGACGAATCGAGACCGCGCGCCCGGGTAGAGCGCATCGATGCGCTCCTCCACGCCTGGCAGGTCGTTCAGCGTTCGATTCCACCCATTCTCGAGGAATTGGCCCAGCAGGTATGTGAAGTTGTAGAAGAGGTCGGGTCGGTCTCCGCCCCGGAATCTCGTCTGGATCGCAGCCGGGTAACCGGTTACCGGAAGCACCTCGAGTTCAACCGTGCCGCCCGAAACAGCCGCCCAGTTGTCCAGGTGTGTTTGAATCGTGTCTGGCAGGAAGTCCCAGCCGACAAACCTCAGCGTCCTCCGGGTCGCCTCAGGATCCTCTCCGCTGCACGCGGCCAGAAGTGCCCCCGCGGCCGGGAGTGAGAGCCCGAGACCCATCGCCCCCTGAAGGAAGCCGCGTCGCCCGAAGCGCGCCCGGTCTGACATCGATGTGGGACTCTCTCCTCTCACATCATCATCCATGCCAGAGTATTGGGACTTCAGTCCTTCGCGCATTTTCATACCCCCTAATGCGAAAATATAAATGTCCAGCATGGAGCATAGGCCAGCTTCAGTGAGGGTGCCAAAGTGAAGGATCGGAAGGGAACTCCGCTTCCACGACTGTGATCGGGCCGAGCCTAGGCTCTCGTCTGGTGCACTCTGTGATGAGGATCGACCGCATCGAGGTCCGCCACGTCACGATGCCGCTGCTGTATCCGTGGAGAACGGCGTCACACGAGATCTCAGCAATCGACAGCCTGCTCATGAGGGTCACCAGCGGAGAGTTCGAAGCGTGGGCCGAATCGTGTCCCTTCGGGACGCCTGACTACAGCCCCGAGTACGCCGCGGGTGCCTTCGCAGTGCTTCGCGATTGGCTCGCGCCCGCCGTTGTCGGCGCCGGGATCGATTCCGGCGAACAACTCCAGGAGCGGCTTTCCCACTTCAAGGGCAACTACTTCGCCAAGGCCGCACTCGATGTGGCCTGGTGGGTTCTCGAAGCGCGAAGGGCCGGGCAGCCCCTGCACCGACTGCTCGGCGGCCGGCGCGATCGCGTCGAGGTCGGCGCCGACTTCGGCGTCATGGACTCGCTCGACGATCTCGTGGCCGCGGTGGACGATGCTGTCCGCGCCGGCTACCGGCGTGTGAAACTCAAGTTCCGGCCGGGCTGGGACATAAACATGCTGGAGGCCGTGCGCTCGACCTTCCCCGACCTCACCGCCCACATTGACTGCAATGCGGCCTACCGGCTGTCCGATCTGGATCTCTTCCGAGCGGTCGATCGATTCGAGCTGGCGATGATCGAGCAACCGCTGCAGCACGACGACCTCCTCGACCATGCGAAGCTCCAGGCGCAGATCGACACGCCCGTGTGTCTCGACGAGAGCATCGTCTCCGTCAAGAGTGCCGAGCATGCCGTTGAACTGGGAAGCTGCCGATATGTCAACGTGAAGCCGGGCCGAGTCGGCGGGTTGACCGTCGCGAAGTCGATCCACGATCTCTGTCGAGACGCCGGTATCGGATGCTGGGTTGGCGGCATGCTGGAAAGCGGCGTCGGCGCGGCCGTCTGCGTCGCCCTCGCGACGCTAGAGAACTTCACCTACCCCGCTGACATCTTCCCCTCCTCGCGCTTCTATGCCGAAGACCTCGCAGAACCCGCCCTGTCCTTCGAGACGGCGAGCGACGGCGGGTGTTACGCGGTCGCCGGGCAGGAGGTCGGCGTTGCGCCCGCACCCAAGCCCGACCTCTTGGACTGCCTCACAGCAGACCGGTTCGTGATCGAGGCGTAATCCTGGGCTTGGCCACTCGGCCTCAGACCAGCCGCGGCGGCACGGCGAGACTCTCGATCGCGTCCATGGCCATGCCGACATGCGCCATGCCGTCATGGAGGGCGATGGCTCCGTGGCCCGGAAGGAGTGAGTCGAACTCGAGTTCGGCCAGCGCCGCCACGGTCGCGAGCGAGGCCTGAAGATCGCAGTCCGGAATGGCCTGCAGGTGCAGCTTCCCCCACGCGAAGATCGCGTCGCCGGCGAAGAGATACGTCTGCTCGCCTCCCTCGACGAGGAACGACCCGTGGCCGCCGCAGTGGCCCGGCGTGTCGAGGTAGGTGAGTGTGAGACGGCCGACCGAACGCTGGTCGCCGTCGGTCAGCAGATCGTCCACGGGGCAGGGCTCATAGGAGTAGCCCTCCGGGAAGATCCCGGCGGCCTGAGCCCGGCTGAAGGACGTGGCCTCGTGGTCGCCCGCCTCGAGCGCGCGCCCGGTGGCCGCTCCAGTCGCGACGGATAGTCCCAGCTGCTCGTGGTAGACCGATGCGCCCCCGGCGTGGTCAGTGTGGTGGTGGGTCAGGAACAGCCTCGTGATGGCGGCCGGGTCATAGCCCGCGCCCCCGATGTTGCCGGTGACGCGCTCGAACCCGGTCTCGGTGCCCATCCCGCACTCGACGAGGACCTGCTCGTCACCGCCGTCGAGGAGGTAGCAGTGGGCGTCGAAGTCTGACGAGACGCCGAAACCGCTGAGCGTGCCGCCGCCTACCAGGTGAACGTCGGATGTCAATCTCACAGCCCTATCCCTTCGGTTAGCTTTCGGGTACGTCGTAGGTCTGGGCGCTCAGGGCGCCGTCCACGACGAGGTTGATTCCGGACACGTACCTGGCTTCGTCGGAGGCGAGGTACAAGAAGGCGTGGGCGATGTCGTCGGCCGACGTCAGCCGGTTGGCGGGCACCGCCGGAAAGCCCTCGGAACGCCACTTGTCCATCAACTCCTCGCCCACAATGTCGACCGACTGCTGCGTGTCGCCCGGGCCTGGCGAAACGCAATTGCACCGGATGTCGTAAGGGGCGCACTCCACCGCGATCGCCTTTGTGAGGGCCACCACGCCTGCCTTGGCCACACAGTAGGGCGTGCACCCTCGACCGTGCCCCAGAGCGGCGATCGACGCAGTGAACAAGATCACGCCTCCGCCGGTCTCCTTCATGGCTCGGGCCGCCCGGTTGCCCAGCACGAAGTAGGCGTCGAGGTTCACCGCCAGGATCCGGCGCCAGGTCGCGTCGCTCACATCCACGAACTCGGACAGGTCCCAGGCGGCCGCATTGGAAACCATGACGTCGAGCTTCGGATCGATGGCCAGAGCGTGGGCCACCGCCTCCGCGCAATTCTCCATGACGCTGAGATCGAAGTTGAGCAGATGCGGCGTGGCCCCCAGTTTCTCGATCGCCGGCGCGACCGCGTCCAGACGCTCCTGCCTGTAGTCGAGCAGGTACAGGTTCTTGGCGCCCTCGGCTGCGAACAGCTCGGCGGTGCGGCGTCCGAAGCCGCTGCCTGCGCCGGTCACGAAGACATTGCGTCCCTCGAATCGTTGCATCGTGTCGGAACCCCCGCTCCTAGTGGGCCGTCCAGCCGCCGTCCACGGTCAGCACTGAGCCGGTCACATACGACGACGCGTCGGAGGCCAGGTAGATGGCCGCTCCCGCGATCTCGTGCAGTTCGCCCCAGCGGCGCAGGGCCACCTCCTGGCCGATCACGCGGACGCTGTGCTCGCTGTGCTGGTGGGCCACGTTCATCTCGGTCAGGAACGGGCCGGGAGCGATGGCGTTCACGTTCACCCCTCGCGGGGCCCACTCCAAGGCCAGCGCCCGCGTCAGCTGCACAACGGCGCCCTTTGAGGAGGTGTAGGCCGTGCGGTCGGGTGCGGCCACCAGCCCGAACGTCGACGACACGTTGATCACCCGGCCGCAGCCGGATTCCCAGAGATGCGGGGCCGCAGCCCGGCAGACCAGCCACGGGCCTGTCACGTTCACGGCCAAGGACTCCTCGAACTCGGCCCGCTGTAGGTCGCCTATGGCCCCTCGAACCAGGATTCCCGCGTTGTTGACGAGGATGTCGAGACCGCCGAAACGTGCCGCGACGCTGCTCACCGCCGCGGCGACGGCCTCGGTGTCGGTGGCCTCCATCTCCACGCCCAGCGTCTCAATGCCGGTGGCCGCCGCGATCTCAGCCGCCTTGGCCGCCGCGTCGTCGAGGCTGCGGCTAGTTACCGCCACCCGCGCTCCGGCGAAGCTCAACGCTTCGGCCATGACCGCGCCGAGGCCCCTGGAGCCGCCTGTCACCAGAGCGGCGCGTCCGTCGAGGCGGAACAGGTCGAGCGGGTTGGGCGCTTCGGGCCTCCTAGAAAATCTCGGGTTGGTTTTGTGTGGTATGTGCCAGGTTTCGTACCGAGATTCTGCGGGTCAGGTGGCGTGGGCCTCCTCGTAGCTCGGGCCTCCGCTCTCCTGCACCCAGTAGCGCCGGGCCCAGCCGACACCCTTCCAGGTCTTGATGTCGGTGGGGACCATCTTTATCAGCCAGCGGGGCTGCTGGAGAGTGGACACCAGGTAGGTCGGGCCGTTGGGCCCGAGGTACCGGTACGACATCTGCTCGGCGACCTGCACCCAGCGGCCTCCGATGTTGGGCTCCTCCTCGATGGTGGCTGTGCCCTCCATGTAGACCTTGGGGATCTCCATCGACTGGCCCGACTTGTCCGGGTCGCTGTGGGGGGCGTCGATCACCACGCTCACCCGCCCGTCGGCCTTGATGTACTCGCACCACAGGGCTCGCTGGCGGCCCACGAAATACAGGGCCTCGCCGTCCCACTGGTACCACACCGGCATCACGTAGGGCGATCCGTCGGGCTTGAGGGTGGCCAGCCGGGCCACGGAGTTGCCCGCCAGGAACTGCTCCATCTCCTCGGCCGTCAGGCCGCCCAGATCGCCTCGGAAACTGCTCATGGTCGACCGCTCCTTTTCTCACTGGTCGAGGCCAGACAGTACCATCGCGCCGATGGAGCCGACCAAGCCGGTCGATGGTGTTGTGCGGGCCAGCGAGGCCAACGGCGCCGGCGGTGATGTGGCCCTTTCCGTGCGCGACCTGGTCAAGACCTTCGAGGTGGGCGGCGGCTGGCTGGGCGGCGAGAAGGGCGAGGTGTCGGCGGTGGCCGGCGTGTCCTTCGACATCGGTTTCGGGCGCACGCTGGGCCTGGTGGGGGAGTCCGGATGCGGCAAGTCCACCACCGCCCGCTGCATCCTTCGGCTGATCGAGCCGACTGCCGGCGAGGTGGTCCTGCAGCGCCCGATCGACGACGGCACGACCGAGAGGATCGACATCATTGCCAGCAGCCGGGCCGACCTGCGCCGGCTGCGCCGCGACATGCAGATCGTCTTCCAGGATCCGTTCGCTTCGCTGAACCCCCGCATGACGGTGGGTCAGGCCCTGCGGGAGCCGCTGAAGGTGCACACTTCGATGCCGCGGTCCGAGCAGGACACCAGGGTGGGCGAACTGCTGAGGCTCGTCGGCCTCAATCCCCGGATCGTCGACCGCTACCCCCACGAGTTCTCCGGCGGGCAGCGCCAGCGAATCGGCGTGGCCCGGGCCCTGGCCTTCGATCCGGGCTTCCTCGTGCTGGACGAGCCCGTGTCGGCGCTGGACGTGTCGATCCAGGCCCAGGTCCTGAACCTTCTCGACGAGCTCCAGCGGGAGCTGGGCCTCACCTACCTGTTCATCGCCCACGACCTGGCGGTGGTGCGCCACGTGTGCGACGACATTGCGGTGATGTATCTGGGCAAGATCGTGGAGCGGACCTCGGCCGAGCGGCTCTTCGCCGAGTCGATGCATCCCTACACCCATGCCCTGCTGTCCGCCGTCCCGGTGCCCGACCCGGACCTGGAGCGCGGCAGGCTGCGCATCCTGCTCGAGGGGGACGTCCCCAGCCCGCTGAACCCTCCGCCGGGGTGTCGCTTCCACACCCGCTGCCACGTGGGGCGCGACCAGGAGGTGTGCCGGGTCAAGGAGCCGCCTCTCGACGAGGTGAGCGACGGCCATTGGGTGGCCTGTCACTTCCCCGAGGCCCGCCAGGTCGTCTGACCATGCGGCCGTCGCAGCCGATGGCGGCCATGCCGCGGTCGGGCATACGCGAGGTCATGGAGCTGGCCAACTCGATCGACGGCGCCATCCGGCTGGAGACGGGCGAGCCCAACTTCGCCACGCCGAGCCACGTGTGCGAGGCCGCGGCCCAGGCGGCTGCCGACGGCTTCACCAAGTACACGCCCAACGCAGGCATCCCCCCTCTGCGGGAGGCTCTGGCGGCCAAGGTCCGAGACCGCAACGGCATCGACGCCGACGCTGATCAGGTGGTGGTGACCTCGGGCGCGGTGGCCGGGCTCTACAGCACCATGGTGGCCTTGGTCGATCCGGGCTCGGAGATGCTGCTCGGCGATCCGAGCTGGCCCAACTACGCCCAGATGATGCAGTTGCTGAAGATCACCCCGGTCCACTTCCCGGTGCGCCCCGAGGCCGGTCTGGTCCCGCAGGCCGCCGATGTTGAGCCGCTCATCACCGAGCGCACCCAGGCCATCATGCTCAACTCCCCGGGCAACCCGACCGGCGCGGTCACCGATGCCGCCGCCCTGGCCGACCTGGTGGAACTGGCCCGACAGCACGACCTGATCGTCTTCTCCGACGAGGTCTACGA
This sequence comes from Acidimicrobiales bacterium, assembly GCA_963662645.2. Lineage (GTDB taxonomy): Bacteria > Actinomycetota > Acidimicrobiia > Acidimicrobiales > Aldehydirespiratoraceae > Aldehydirespirator. The sequence goes on along the minus strand of CAXXKN010000004.1, from coordinate 89,216 downwards.
CGAGATCTCCTTTGACGGGCCGTACACGCCGGCCGCGCCGCTGGACACCGACGGCCGGGTGATCACCTTCTTCAGCTTCTCGAAGACCTACGCCATGACCGGCTGGCGGGTGGGCTACTTGGTGGTACCGCCGGGGGTGTCGCCCCTGATCGTGCGGGCCCAGGAGCCGATCACGTCATGCGTCAACGCCCCCGCGCAGATCGGCGCCCTCGCGGCGGTCACCGGTCCCCAGGAATGTGTGGCCGAGATGTGCAACGCCTACCGGCAGCGGCGCGACCTGGTCACCGAGTTCCTGACCGGCCGCGGCATCCCCCATGTAAGGCCCCGCGGCGCCTTCTACCTGATGATCGACGTGAGCGGCAGCGGCAGCTCCGGCAAGGACTTCGTGCTGCGCCTGCTGACCGAGAAGCGGGTCGCGGTCGTGCCCGGCGACACCTTCGGCCCCGACTCGGGCCGCTTCGTGCGCATCTCGCTGGCCACCGCCCCGGATCTCCTGATGGAAGGCGTGCAGCGTCTGGCCGACGCCATTGAGGAGTGGGGAAGCTAGGGCCGCGGTTTCCCGCTCCCGTTCGCTTCGCTCGCGGGCCGCTCGGGCCACGGCCTCGCTGCGCTCGGCCCCCCGCTCAGAAGTTGAACAGGGACATGGCGGTTCCGCCTCGGATCATGTCACGCTCATCCGTGCTGATGTTGCCGAGGAGTTGGTCGATCACGCCGAGGGTCTCGGGGTAGCCGGGATTCTCCCGGATCCAGGGCCAGTCTGAGGCCATCAGCATGCGCTCCGCGCCGAAGGCGGCGTAGATCCGGTCGGTGGTCTCCTGGAGGTCCCGGTAGGGATAGGGTGCGCCGCTGAAGGCGTAGTGACCCGAGAAGTGGACGTGCACGCTGGAGTGCTTGGCCGCCAGGGCCTCCACTACCTCCAGGCCGGGAGGGGGCAGCGGCATGTCGAACTGGGGCCGCCTGTGGTCGTCCACCCGCAGTTCCATGTGCATGTTGGGCAGGAACCCCAGATGATTCATCACCACCCTCAGGCCGGGCAGGAGATCCAGGCAGCCGTCGAGCAGGGCCACCTGGTCGGCCGGTCCGTAGAACCATGCCTTCATGCCCGCGTCGCGCATGGCGGCCAAGGTTGGGAACACCGCCAGCGACTCGGGTTCGGTTCCGGGCTCGCCTTCCAGCCCGTAGAACCTGACGCCCTCGATTCCGGCGCCGATCCTGCGTTGCAGGGTTGCCAGCGGGTCGGGGTCCTCGAAGTCGTGCACCGCGACGCCCGCGAACTTGCCCGGGTACTGGTCCAGCACCTCGGCCAGGAAGCGGTCGTGCGGGGACAGGGCGCAGATGATGGCCCGGTCCACCCCGGCGGCTTCCATCGCCTCCAGCAGGCGCGCCGCGGTCTCCTCCCGCTCGGGCGGTGCCATGATGTCGAAGATGGCCCGCGGATAATCGTCGCTGAGGGCCTTGAAGAGATGAAGGTGGCCGTCCACTACGTCCATGGCTTCTTGCCTTTCTGTTCGTCCGCTACTCGTCTGAGTCTTGTTCTTCGGAGTCTTGCCGGTCGGAGCCATGCTCGGCGATCCAGGCGAGGTGGTGGGCGGTGAGGTGCCGACGCATGAACATCACCAGCTGCTCCACCAGGTGGGGGTGCTCCTGAAGCAGTGTCGGGCCCCGCAGCGCGGTGCCCGTGGAGACCCACATGTTCTGGCCCCGCATCCTCGAATGGCTCGTCCGCACATGCTCATGGACGGGCTCGTCATGGGCGCCGGTGAACAGCACCCGCATGGAGGGGACCGACCCGATGCCGTCGCCGCCGTCGTCAGCGCCGCCCGGTCCGGGCGCGGGGCTGATCACGGCATGAACCGGTGCGCCGTGCTCGCTGCCCAGCTCGAAGGCCGCCCTGGCCGCCGTTCCGTGGGTGACCAGTCCGCAGGGCCCGAAGGCGCCGCTTACCTCAGCCAGAGCGCCGGTCAGGTCATCGACGGTGGCCGACGGATCGGGTTCGCCGTCGGACAGGCCGTGGCCTCGAAGTTCCAGGCAGATCACCCTGAATCCCGCCGACCTCACTGAGGGCGCCACCGATCCCCAGGCGTCCAGGTCTTCGCCGACATCGTGCACGAACAGCAGGGGCGGTCCGTCGGCAGGATGCTCGATGCCCCGAAGCACGGTCCCATCGGCTAGGGCGATCTCGATCGGGTAGGGGCTGGAGGCCGCCGCTCGCACCGCACGGTCGTCCACCGCGCCCTGGGCGCCGGCGTCGGTCGATGTTGATTCCGATGACGCCATAGCGAGCCGTCAGAAGGGCTGGGGGTTGAAGCAGCGGAACCCCACTCCAGCCTCCACCTCGTGAGGCGGATGGTCGCTCCAGCATTGCTCCAGCGCGTGGGGGCAGCGGGGGGCGAAGCGGCATCCGGGCGGCATCATCTGCATTGGCGGCACCAGCCCCGGGATCGGAACCAGCTCCCGGCGCTTGCGGCTGGCGTGGGGCAGAGCCCGCAGCAAGCCCTGGGTGTAGGGGTGGCGCGGGTTGGAGAACAGCTCGTCTACCGGGGCCTCCTCGACGATCTCTCCCGCGTACATCACCGCCACGCGGTCAGCGATCGACGCCACCACAGCCAGGTCGTGGGTGATCAGCAGCATCGACATGCTGCGGTCCTGCTGCTCCTGGCGGAGCCGCTCCAGGATCTGGGCCTGCACGGTCACGTCGAGTGCGGTGGTGGGCTCGTCGGCGATGAGGATCTCGGGATCCAGCACCAGCGCGGTGGCGATCATCACCCGCTGGCGCATCCCGCCCGACAACTGGTGCGGGTACGAGTCGAAGCGCTCCTCGGGCGCGGGCAGGCCGACCGCTCGCAGGATGTCGACGCTCATGTCGCGGGCCTCGGCTTTGGTGGCGTCGCGGTGGGTGCGGATCACCTCGGTCATCACCTGGCCCACCGTGAACACCGGGTCGAGCGACGTGAGCGGATCCTGGAAGATCATCGAAATGCGCTCCGAGCGGACGTCGCGCACACCGCGCTCGGGCAGCTGGGTGAGGTCGGTACCGTCGAAGACGATCTCACCCGCAGTGATCCGCACCGGCGGCGTGGGCAGCAGCCGCATGATCGACAGCGCGGTGATGGTCTTGCCGCATCCGCTCTCACCGACCAGGCACAGCACCTCGTTGGGCCCGATATCGAAGGACACATCGCGGACCACGTCGAAGGAGCCCTCCGGGGTGGCCACCGCAGTGTGGAGTTTGCGGACCGAGAGCACCGGCTGGCGGCCGGCGCCATTGGTCGAGGCCTCGGCGCGGTCGGCGCTCATGTCCTGCGCAGCCTGGGGTTGGCCACGGTGTAGCCGACGTCGGCCAGCCAGTTGCTCAGCACCACGATGGTGATGAGCACCAGCGAGAAGAACTGGGCCACCGGGTAGTCGCGCCTCAGCACCGCGTTGACCAGCACCTGGCCCAGGCCCGGCCAGCCGAAGATCGTCTCCACCACCAGCGCGTAGCCGACAATCTGGCCGATCCGCAGGCCGGCCAGCGAGATGATGGGCACCATGGCGTTGCGCAGGACGTGCTTGCCGACGATGCTCGCCTCCGACAGCCCGCCCGCTCGCAGCGTCCTCACGAAGTCTTGGCCGAGGTTCTCCAGCATGGCCGAGCGGGTCATCCTCACCGTTAGGGCGATCCCTTCCATGGCCAGCACCACCGCGGGCAGGATGAGCTGCTTGAAGCTGCAGCAACCGGCTGACGGCAGCCATCCTAGCGTGGACGCGAACAACCACACCGACAGAAGGGCCAGCCAGAAGTTGGGCACGGCCATGCCGGCCACCGAGAAGGTCATCACCGAGCCGTCGGCCCAACTATTGCGTCTGACTGCGGCCAGGATGCCCAACGGGACCCCGATGGCGAACACCAGCCCGAAGGCCGCCGCCCCCAGTATCAGGCTGTTCTTGCCGTGCTCGGTGAGCATGTCGAAGATGTCGGCGTTGTTGGTGAGCGACTTGCCCAGGTCGAAGGTGAGCAGGCGGCCCATGTAGCGGAAGTACTGCTCGTGGACCGGGTCGTTGAGGCCCAGCAGCTCCCGGAACTCCTCGCGCTCCTCGTAGGAGGCCGACGCCGGCAGCCGGGCCGACACCGCGTCGCCGCCCGAGAGCCGGATGGCGTAGAACACCGCGATCGACGACAGCAGCAACACGATGAGCGTGTAGATGGAGCGGGCTGCGATGCGCTTCATGGCGAGGTGCCCCGAGTGCTCATTGCTCGTCCACCGACTTGGCCTCGTGGCGCAGGCGGGGGTCGAACACGTCGCGCAGTCCGTCGCCGATCAGGCTCACCGACAGCACCACCAGCACGATGGCGATGCCGGGGATGGTCGACTCCCAGTGGTTGAGCCGCAGGAAGTTGCGCCCGTCGGCCACCAACTGCCCGAGGCTCGGGGTGGGAGGCTGGGCTCCCAGGCCGATGAACGACAGCGCGGCCTCGGCGATCACGGCTACCGCCACGTAGTACGAGGCCAGCACGAAGGCGGGGGCCAGGATGTTGGGGAAGATGTGGCGCCACATGATGCGCATGGACGAGTAGCCGCCGGCCCGGGCCGCCTCCACGAACTCTCGCTGCGACAGCGTCAGCACCTCGCCCCGCACGACGCGGGCGATGGCCGCGGTGTTGACCAGGCCCACGGCCAGGATCACCGGGAACAGACCGCCGCCCATCCCACCGACGAACAGCACGGCCAGCAGGATCAGCGGGAAGCCCCAGATGAAGTCGACGGTCCCCCCGATGGTCCGGTCGGTCCAGCCGCGTAGATAGCCGGCCAGCATGCCCAGCACGATGCCGGCTATCAGCGCCAGGACGGTCACCCCCGCGGCCACCGTGAGGCTCACCCGGATGCCCACGAAGACCCTCACGGCCATGTCCCGACCGAGGGCGTCCGTGCCGAAGATGTGGCCGTCGCTGAGCGGCTTCAGGTGGATGGCCGAGTAGTCCTGGGAGACGTAGTCGCCGCCGGTCAGCCACGGCCCCAGGATCCCTGCGGCCAGCACGACCACGCCGAGGGCCGACCCGAGCAGCAGCAGCCGGTTGTGGCGCATGCGCCGCAGGCTGCGGCGCAACCCGGTCACATGCTGGGCCTCCTCCAGCTCCATGAGCTGGCTCTCCCAGTCGCGCTGTCGCGCCGCGACTGCCGATTCGGCGCCCTCTATGGCGGCGGTCACGGCGCCGCCGCGGTTCTCTTGCAGGCTCTGCGCCTCTGAGCCTCTAGCCCTCGATCCACGTGTCGTTGTAGTACGGGTAGAGGTTCCACACGAACGGCTGCCAGCCGTGCACCTTGTTGTGGTGCACGAAGGTGGCGTTCTGGTTCATGATCGGCAGGAAGGGCAGCTGCTCGGCCCAGGCCAGCTGGAACTCCGACGCCGCCGCTTGCGCCTCATCCTCGGTGCTCGACACCTGCCACGCGGCGATGGCGTCGTCGATACGGGGCTCGACCGCGTGCGAGAAGTTCGGCACCGGGATGAACTGCGACCCGCCGAACAGGGTGAGCACATCGATGGGGATGGGCCACAGCCAGAAGAACAGCGACATCTCCACCGAGCCGCGGCCGGGCTGGCTCGTCTCGGTGAAGGCCAGTCCACGGTCGACGACGTTGAGGTTGGCCCGCACGCCGATCTTGGCGAACTGGGCCGACACCGCGGCGGCCACGTTCTTCTGCACCGACTCGTCCTCGACCAGGTAGCGGAACTCGAAGCGTGCGCCGTCTCGCACCCGCACGCCGTCGTCGCCCATCACCCAACCGGCCTCGTCGAGCTTCGAGTTGGCCAGGTCCACGTCGAACTGGTTGAACTGCTCCACCGCCGGGTCGTAGTTGCGGTCGGTGGTGGGGAACGGCCCGTAGGTGGCTGCTCCGTTGCCGGCCAGGATGGCGTTGACCATGCCCTCGCGGTCCAGCGAGTGAGACAGGGCCTGGCGGGTGAGCACGTCGCCGAACAGTTCGGGGTAGTCGCGGTTCATGGTCAGGTGGAAGCCCGACCACTCGGGATGGCGGATCACCGTCAGGTCGGAGTTGTTCTCCAGCCTGGAGATGTCGATGTGGGCCGGGTTGATCAGCGTGTCGATGTCGCCGTTCTCGAGCTGTGTGGCCCGCTGGCCCTCTTCGGTTATGACCGTCCAGCGGATGGCGTCGAGGTAGGCCGGCCCCTTGTTCTCGAAGAACGGGGTGTTCGAACCGGGGTAGTCGGGCCAGCGGTTCACCAGCACGTGGCTGCCCGGCACCCACTCCTCGTGGGTGAACGGACCGGTGCCATCGGCGAACTCGGTCCCGTAGGTGGACTCGGGGTTCAGCGTGCCGTCGGCGTTGGTGGAGCTGTCCTTCCAGGTGTTGATGTTGAGGATTCGCCAGTACCCGGTCTTGTGGGGGCCGAGGGCGCCCACCCAGGCGTTCTTCATCTTCATGACGACGGTGTTGCCGTCGGCCTCGTAGGTGTCGACCGGCGCGGCCAGCCCGGCGATGAAGCTGAAGGCCTGCACCGAGCGGTAGAACTCGGCCACCGCCTCGGCGTCGATCGTCCCGCCGGAGTGCGAGATCTTGCCCTCGGGGATGTCGAAGGTATAGGTGAGGCCGTCGTCGGACACCGAGAAGCCCGAGGCGAACTGGGGCACAGTGGCACCCGACGGGTCATTGGACAGGATGGCCTCGTAGATGGCGAAGAAGGCCGGGTCGTACCAGTTGGTGGTGAGCGGGTCGTGCTTGGAGACGTCCCGGTTGTAGCCCTCCCGCAGCGTGCCGCCTTGGGTGGGGCCGGTGGCGGCCGGCTCCTCGGGGGCCGCGGTGGTGGCGGGCGCCTCGTCGGTGTCTACCGGCTCGGCCGGGGCCGCGGTGGTGGTGGGCGCGGCCTCCTCGTCATCGCCGCAGGCGGCCAGGATGCTGGCCGCGGCCGCGACTCCCACGCCCGTCAGACCCAGGCGCTTCATGAACGCCCGGCGGTCGATTGCCTTGGCTTGGTACTGGTCGGCGAGTTCGGCCACCTCCGGCCCGTACTCGTCACTTATCCACGAAGTCCCCATGGGACGCCCCCTTCTTCCAGAGTTGTGAATTCGCGGCCGACGCGGCGTGGCTACGGCCGGAGCAGAAACCGTATACCAAATCGTTGGGCAGCGGCTAGTCGCGGCGGAGGCGTGTCGACTTCGCTCTCAGAGGTCGTCGAGGGCCTGAGCCGACGGGTACGAGTTCCGGAAGTCTCTCGCTGCTGCCGCTGACCAGTGTGCCCCGAGAGGCACGGTCAATTCGACGAGCCCGGGCTCGGTGCAAGGCTGGCCCTGGGCCACGTGCAAGGCGGTGGTGTTCCCCTTGCGCCGAAGCACATACGAGTACACCGTGCGGTAACCCTCGTGGTTGCAGATGCCGGTGTCGCCGTCGTCGTGGGATCGCTGCAGGGCAAGAACGTCGTCGATCCCGCCGGCCTCGTCCAGCCTGCTTTGGGCTGAGGACAGCCGCTTCTGGGTGGTGACGGTGTCGTCGTCGTGGGTGTGGGGCTTGAGCACGACATGGTGGTTGGAGCGAGCGGTGGGCTTGGTGAGCGCGGTGACCTCGACGTGGTCGCCCCGCACTTCCACTGCTGCAGCCGCGGTCGCGTCGATCATGATCAGGTTGGCCCACAGGTAGGGCTGCGACTCCACGGCTTCCTGCACGGCGGCAACGGCCGAGTCGACGTCCCGCCCCTCGCGCAGGGCGATCTCCGTCAGCTCGTCGTAGTTGGCATGGTCGTCAAGGGTGCGCACGTTGGAGTCGCAGCACAGCAGCCCGTGCTCGTTGGCGCCGATGGAGAATCCCGAGAACTGGTCAAGGTCCGGGTCGGTGCCGGCCCAGGTGGTCACGCCCTGCACCCCGAACACGCCCGGCTCCATAACGAGCCGATCATCGAAGTGGGTCCGCCCAAAGTCCTTGTTCTTGAACAGCAGGTAGTCGCCGTCACCGATCCTCAGAACTCCGGTCGTGCACATGGTGTCCTCTCACTTGCCCGCGTAGCCCTCTAGCCTCGGCCCGATGCGGGCCATGGTAAACCCTGAGCCCACCTACTCGTGGGTCGAGACTGATTCGTTTGCGGCTCTTGTACGACGCGTTCTATAGTTGAGTAATCGTTTACTAAGGAGTCATATGATCATCGGTGTTGACCCGCGATTGTCCCCGGAACTGCTCATGGCCTTGGCCGGGATGGGACACGGGGACGTAGCAGCCGTTGTGGATCGCAACTTCCCTGCGTGCTCCTTGGGTCCGCCTGTCGTCCGGCTCGTGGGATGTTCTACACCGGAAGCGCTTGAGGCCGTAGTCTCGGCCATTCCGGTGGATACCGACGATCTGCCCAGCGCCATGTTGATGGCCGAACCACGCGGCGAAGTCGAAGTTCATGCCGAGTGCAGAGCCGTTCTCAGACGCGCCGGGGTAGCCGACGAACATGTCGCGAGACTCAAGCGGCACGACTTCTACGATTACGCCAGTTCCGCCGTAGTCATCGTGCAGACAGGCGAGCCGCGTCCTTATGGGAACGCGACAGTTCGCAAGGGCGTCCTCTGAGCCGATTGACGGCGAATCATGCTACTCAGTTCGGGGGCGGACCCCCGCCGTTGCCGGCTGTCGGCCTAGGTACCGCGCCGCTGGGAGGTCTCTACCAGCGCGTGTCCCCCATTGATGCCGCCGCCGCGGTCGCGGAGGCGGTGCAGATCGGCTACCGGTACTTCGACACCGCGCCCCGCTACGGATACGGCGCGGCCGAGCGGGCCCTCGGCCGCGGACTGCAGGATTGCGACGCCGGGGTTGCGGTATCAACCAAAGTCGGTCGCCTCGTCGATGAGGACGCGCCGAGGCCCGAAGGTGACATGTTCGCCGGTGGCAGCGGCGCAATGACGTGGGACTTCTCCGCCGACGGGGTGCGCCGATCACTCGACGCGAGTCTCCAGCGACTGGGCCGCTCTTATGTCGACATCGCGTTCATCCATGATCCCGACGCCCACGCCCGGCAAGCCTTGGAGGAGGCCTACCCGGCCTTGGAACGGCTACGTGATGAGGGTGTGATCGGCGCAATCGGCGTGGGCATGAACGAGCCCGGTCTCCTGACCCGGTTCGTGACCGACACCGACATCGACGCGGTGTTGATCGCAGGCCGCTACACGCTGCTGGACCAATCTGCGGATCAGGCGCTCTTCAGCGCGGCCATGGCCCGGGGCGTCCATGTGATCGCCGCAGGCGTCTATAACTCTGGGATCCTTGCCGCTGTCGAGACCAACCCGCACTTCGACTACGCAGTCGCCCCGGCGGAGATCGTGGACCGGGCCCGCCGGCTCCAAGCGGTGTGCAACAGCTTCGGCGTGCCGCTTGCCGCGGCCGCGGTCCAGTTCGTTGTCCGCCACCCAGGCGTGGGCACTGTGCTGCTCGGAGCGCGCAGCCGAGCCGAGGCTGCCGAGAACTGGTCCCACGCCTACACCGTTCTCCCCGATGACCTGTGGTCAGCGCTCGACCGGATCATCAACGAGGCAGACGATGTGGATTGACGCCCACCATCACCTGTGGGACCCGTCCGTGCGGCCTCAAACGTGGATTGACCCCAATTGGCCCATCAACCGCGCCTTCGGCACCGCTGACCTGCGCGCCGCTGTCGAAGACACCCCGGTGGGGGCCACCATCGTGGTGCAGACCGAGCCCAGCATTGATGAGACCGCCGAGATGCTGCACATGGCCTCCGCCGAGCCGCTGATTGCTGGCGTGGTGGGCTGGCTCGATCTCCACGACGACGCGAACCACCAACTCGACGAACTTGCCGCCTCCCACGAGGACGAGCTCCTCGTCGGGATCCGCCACCAGGCCGAGTCCGAGCCGGACCCGAAGTGGCTAGGCGCGGATGCCGTCGTGGAAGCGGTGCGCTGCCTCGGCCGCCGTGAGCTCACCTATGACCTGCTGGTCAAGCCCCACCAGCTCGCTTCTGCCATCGACTTGGCCCGGGCGACACAGGACATCACACGGCTAGTGCTGGACCACTGTGCCAAGCCGCCCATTGGCTCAGACCTCACCGACTGGGTCCGATCAATCCGAACCCTCGCCGGTTTCGACCACGTCGCCTGCAAGCTCTCCGGCCTGGTTACCGAAGCCAACTGGACAACCTGGACCCCAGCGGATCTCATGCCCGTCGCCGACATCGTGTTGGAGTGCTTCGGCCCCGACAGGACCATGTTCGGCTCAGACTGGCCCGTCTGCCTGCTCGCAGCCACCTACCGGGACGTAGCAGACGCCGCCGACAAGATCACGATTGAACTCAGCTCCAGCGAACGAAGCCAGGTGTTCGCCGGTACGGCCCGCGAGTGGTACGGCCTGATGTGACTTGAACTAACTGCCTTCTCGTGGGGACCCGTTTGAAGGTCCGTTTGGCAATGGCGATCGATGGGTCCAGAGGCCGGCGTGTAGCGCAGCTCCGACCACTCCGCTTAGATCTGCGTGTGCAGCCAGGGCGACCGAAGGCGGTCGTCGCAATGGTGCTAGGAGAGCCTCGAGCCGCGGACCTACGGCCTCTAGGAGTTCTCGGCCTGCGTTGGAGAGCCCGCCTCCTAGAACCACTATCTCCGGATCGCTGAGGCAAACGCCCGTGGCGAGACCGTGGGCCAGGGCGTCCATGGCGGTGGACCAGACCCGGGCCGCGACGGGATCCTCGGACGATGCGGCCATGATCTGCGCGACGCTCAGGGCTCGTCCCGTCTCTCGACGGTAGGCATCGCTGATGGCTCGCCCGGACACCACCTGCTCGAGGGGGCGGTTGTCGCTGCCGACCGGCACGAATCCCATCTCGCCTGCCAATTGCGAGCTGCCGCGTTCGGTGCCCGCGAGAGTGAAGTGGCGCGATGCCACGCCCGTTCCGACAGACACGTACAACATCGACGCAGTACCCACTCCGCGGCCCGTCTCCCGCTCGGCTCGGGCTCCGAGGTAGACGTCATGATCCAACACGACTGGCAGCCCAAGGTCTCGGCCGACCCCTGCAGGCACATTGACATCGCGCCATCCCAGACTCGCTGCTTCAATCACCACGCCAGACGGACCGTCCACTATGCCCGCACAACCAATCCCGACTCCACGAACGTCGGCACCGTCCGCGGTGCACACGAGTTCGTCTATCGCTTCGCGGATAGAGGCCAGGACCGCGGCAACCGGCTTGTCGGGCCCTGTGCTGCCCCTCAGCACTCGGCCCAACTTCGTGCCGTCGAACACGGCCGCTTTGAAGGCGGTGCCGCCGATGTCTATTCCAATGGCGGCCGATGCGAGTGTCTCAGACTCACGCTTCCTGTTTGTAGATGGGGATCGGGGAATGCTGATGCGCTCGGTCCGGCGGTAGGCGATCCTTCCTTCGAGCATGGTGGCCACCGGCTGAAGCTGCGGGTTCACGATGACGATGTCGGCGCGCCGGCCGGGTGCCAGCTGTCCTCGGTCGGTGTCGTGGAGCAGAGCGGCAGGGTTTGTCGAAGAGATCGCGGCCATCTCATCCCATGTTGCGCCGGTGACTCTCTGCACCTGCCGGACCGCCCGTTGCATTGTGAGCAACGAGCCGGCGAGGCTTCCATTGCGGCTGCGGGCCGCTTCGCCGCACTCGACGATCTCGCTTCCGATGCGGTAGGTGCCGTCTGGCGCGTCCATGCCGGCCATCGCGTCGGTCACCAGGCAGATGCGGCCCGGTCCGGCCAAGCGCCATGCGATCTGAATGGCCTCCTCGCTGAGGTGATGGTCATCGGCGATGAGCGAGACGTAGGCGCGGGGGTGCAGGAGTCCGGCACCGGCCGCGCCGACCTCGCGATGGTGCAGTGGCCCCATCCCGTTGAAGACATGGGTCAGTGCCGACGCGCCTGCGTCGAGAGCCGCGGACGCCTGGGCCGCAGTCGCCGCGGTGTGCCCGAGCGAGACCGCAATCCCCGCCTCGACCAGTTGCTCGATCGAGGTCGATGCACTCTGCACCTCGGGGGCGATGGTCATAAGGGCAACTACGTCGGCCTGGCGGAGCAACTCGGCTGAGAGCCCTTCAGGGCCGCTCACCAGTTCGGTGCGGGGATGGACGCCCGCGTAGTCGGGTGCGAGTTCGGGGCCTTCGATGTGCAGGCCGAGCGGCATCGCGCCCCGATAGCCGGTCGGCCGGGATCTGATCGCGGCATAGGCGGCCTGCCGCTGCCGGGGTGGTGAGGTAATGACCGTGGGCAGGAATGCGGTCACGCCGTGGCTCAGGAGCCGCTCGCCGATCGGCCACATCTTCGAGGGGTCCGTCGTGATGTCGTGGCCGAAGGCGCCGTTGAGCTGCAAGTCGATGAATCCGGGCAGGGCCACGTGCGGGGTGAAGTCCACATCCGTCTGGCGGTCCGGGCCGCCGTCGGGTAGCGGACCCACGTCGACGATGCGGCCGGACGCGACGGTGATGCGGCCGCAGTAGAGCCCGCCCCGTCCGTTCGGCAGCATGGCGGCTAGGCGCATACCGTTCGATCCAGAGACTCGAAGGCGTCGACGAACCGCGAGGAAGTTGTCAGCGATCCTTGCTTCAGCGTCGGCCTGGGTGGTCTGGCGGTTGCACAGCGCCAGGATCGGCTCCTGCCAGATGGAGCGACCGACGGCGAAGCCCCGGTAGCGCTCGTTGCCGTCACGGCAGGAGAAAATCTGCCGCAGCCTGCCAATGTCGGATCCTCCCCCGAGGATGAGTATCCCCGCGTCCTGGCGGGCCGATCCCACCAGAGCATCCAGGTGGGCAGCCTCCTGTGCGTTGGAATGGCCCTCTATTTTCCACAGAGCGGGGGAGATTCCCGAGTTCAGGATCTCCTCAGCGGCCGCCCACTGCAGGCCCGCCAGCACGCTGTCGGCATGTGGGGGCGCCGAGGACGCATCCAGCCCGTCATGGGGCCCGGGGTGGATCAGCAGCTCCAGCAGGAGTTCGGTGCCGGAGTCCAAGATGATGTCGTTGATCTCGCGTAGCGCCGCCAGTTGCCGCCGCTTCCTGGCAGCGGGATCGTCGGGATGCCATCGCATCAGCACCTTCCCGAACCCTGCTCGGAGCGCGCCCAGCTCCCGGCGCAGGACGGCGGCTGTCGCGTCGGGGCCGAGCGTGTCGCTTCCCGACTCCTCTAGGGCGAGGGCGACCCGCACACCGGCCGAGTCGGCGTCACGCCCGATGCGCGTGTTGCCGCGGTCGATGAGCACGCCAACCTCCGCGTCCCCGGCGACCCGTGGCCGAGCCCGCTTCAATCCGTGCCAAACGATCAGCTTCAGCTCATTGATGTGCGCCGGCCCGACGTCGGCTCCGATCGCACTCAGAGCACGACGCAGGCTGCGGCGATGGTCGAACGCCGCCATGTACATCCGGCGACCTGCTGCGCTAGTCATGTCACTGCTGCCCATACTCATCAGCGGGATACTCGGATCCTGGCGTGTACCTTCAGCCATGGGGGGCCTGCCCGGTCGCGGGGTTCAGTTCCACATGTGCGTGCACCCCCGGTGGAGCGTCCGGGTCCAGTCCTTTGGCCAGGCCGCGGCGCAGACCGGCGAGTTGGGCCACGACCAGGCAGGCCACCGCGGTCGAGGCTCTTGGCGCGCCCTTAGGAGTCTTGATACTGCAGCGCGGATCCGAGCCCACCGTGCACACTCGGGCTCCGAACGCTTCAATGTCGGCTGCGACCGCGAGTTCATGGGCAACGCTGCCGCCGCACAGGACGAGGGCGGCGGTGCGCTCGTCTGCGAGCGAGATCGGTCCGTGGCGGAAGTCCAGGACCGGGAACCCTTCAGCGAAGGTGGCCGACATCTCCTTGATCTTGAGCGCGGCCTCGGGGGCCAGTTGCGCGCTCAGGCCGCTGCCGAGCACGAACACCGCCTCAAGGGACAGATCCGCAAGCTGTTCGGTTACTGGCGGCGCGGCGTTGATGACCTCCTCGCCCGTCTCGCCGATCCCCGAGAAGGCGGCCGCGGCGTCGCGGCCGGCCGCGGTGAGCTGGGCGGCCAGGGCGGCCAGCAGCATGCAGGTGAACGATCTCGTCTGCGCCACCGACTCCTCCGAGGCGAAGTCCACAACCACGGATCCGGCGCACACCTTGTTCAATGGGCTGCCGGGGCTCACGGTCACCGCCATCGGCGTCGAGCCCAGTCTGCGGGCCCGCAGGCAAGCTTCGATCGTCTCGGTCGTCTCGCCCGACCTGGAGATCGCGACCACCGTTTGAGCGCGGGGTGATTGCGGGTCCGACGCGAGCCAGACCTCTGAGGCCTCCTCGGCCCATGCGAACGTCGGCAGCGTCTGGCGGTGGGCGAATGCTAGCGCCCGGGCGAGGTGAGCCGTCGAGCCGCACCCGATGTAAAGGGTGGGCCCCCGAGCCAGCTCGCCCTGCATCGCAGTTGCGGACGCCCCGACGTTGACGGCTCGAGGCCAGAGGCTCGGCTGGGAAGCTATCTCCGCAGAGGTGGCCGACCCGGCGTCTCGGCTGGTGGCCTGGGGCTGTGGTTCGGTCACACCGCGTCCGGTGGTGCGTTCTCCGGCAGATCCCGGGGATCGGTCACTGTGCCATGGCGACGGGCCTCCTCGATGGCGAAGGCCACCCGGTGGGTGCGCAGCGCCTCCCCGAACGCCTGCCGTCCTTCCGTTGTGGGCTCACCGATCTCATCCAGGTACCGGTGCACAAGAGCGCGGTCGCCGCCTCCGTGGCTGGCATGCAGACCTGAGCTCTCGGGTCCATCGGCGGCCCAGAACCGGCGGCGCCGGTCGGCGAACGAGTAGAGCTCGACTCCGGCGGCGGTGACGGTGGCTTCGGCTCGGGTGCCGGAGATGATCGTGTGCCTGCTGCGCAGCTCGGTGAACGCGCTGAGGGTGATCGTTGCCGTCTGGCCGCCAGCGAACAGGAGTGACGCCACCTGCGTATCGGGCACGTCGTTTCCGCCGGCGTAGACGCATCGGCCGTACCGGCTGTTCTCCAGGGCGTCCATCACCGAAGCGACGGTCGGCTCAGCCACGATCGCCTCGACCGGCCACGAGAAGTCTCCGGCCCGGGCCGCGTCCAGATAGATCCTCCGAGCGTCGTAGACGCAGGCCACGGAGCAGTCAATACAGCGCTCGGCGGCACCGGCGGGACGGGATTCGGGTCGGAAATGGCTGAGGCTGGCGAACGACGAGACCGCCACGCACTCCGAGTCGACCAGATGCATGATCCAGTCCACGTCATGACACGCCTTCGCCACCATGAAATCAGCGGCCGTGTCCGTCGAATGCCAGTTGCCCCGAACGAAGGAGTGCGCGAAGTGCCAGAACCCGACCGGCTCCAGATGGTGGACATTCACGATGTCACCGAGGGCGCCGTCAGCGATCAGCGAGCGCAACAGCGCTGTGTAGGGCGCATACCGCAGCACATGGGCCACCAGGATCGGCGGGGCGGTGTCGCCCAGCCCGGACCGCAGCCGGCAGCAGTCCTGCCATGATCTCGCAATCGGCTTCTCGAGCAACATGGGCACTCCCAGCGTGGCGAACCGCAGGGTCGGGTCGACGTGCATGTCGTCCAACGTCGCGACGATCACGCCGTCGACCTCTCCAGCGTCCAACTCGAGGGCGTCCCAGCTCTTCGCTTGTCGCGCCCCGGCCGATCCGAACGAGTTGAGGAGACGCTGTAGCTTTCGGTCGTCGGGCTCGGCGACGGCCACGACTTCCCCGCCGCGCTCGGCGGCCAGATGGGCGTAGGTGTAGCCCCTTGTTCCGGCTCCGATCACAGCCAGCCTCGGGCTGTGGTTCACCGTGTGGCTCATTGGTCAACCCTTAGAACTGCCGGACAGCAGGCCGCTAGCGAACTGTTTCTGCAACAGCAGGTAGTAGATGAGAATCGGTATGGAGGCCAAGAACATGATCCCGAACATCTGCCCGTAGTCGTTGTTGTACTGGCCCAGAGCCACGAAGATCCCTGAGGTGATAGTTATGCCCTGGCTGGGTCCCAGGATGAACAGCGGCGTCACCAGGTCGTTCCAGGTCCACAAACCGATGAAGATGGCGACGGTCGCCGTGGCCGGGCGCAGCAGCGGAAAGACGACATACACCAGCGTCTGCATCGGAGTAGCGCCGTCGACGAGAGCAGCCTCGTCAAGATTCTTAGGGAGTGTCAACATGAAACCGACGTAGACGAACACGGCGAACGACAGGAAGCCTCCCCCGACGTTGAACAGAACCAGCCCGGGAAACGTTCGAGCGATGCCAAGAAACTCCAGCACCTCGACTGCAGGGATGAAAACCACGTGAGGAGGGATCATCATGCCCGACATCAGCACCATGAGAGCGATCTTGGTGGTCCGGTTCCGGCGCCGCACCACCCAGTAGGCGACCGTGGCTGCGACGGGGACGATGAGCACAACGGTGGCAATCGAGATGATCACGCTGTTCCGCAACCCGATCCACAACAGATTGTCAGAGCGAGTCAGGCCATCGACCAAGTTCTGCAGGCTGACGGGGTTCGGCAACGCCAAGGGTTGGCGCAGGATCTGCGTATTGAGCTTGAAGACATTCACCGCGGCGATGTAGAGCGGAAGCGAGAACGCCGCTACCGAGATGCCAGCGAGCAGCAATCGCGCCCGGCGCGACAGTGTCGTCTCGCGGGTCCTGCTCACAGCTGGACCTCACGACGTCGCATCAGACTGACCAGGATCGCCGAGACAGAACCGATGATCAGCAAGAGCACGAACGCGATAGCTGACGCGTAGCCGGTCCGGTTGTTTGTGAACCCCATGCGCAGGAGGTAGAACACTGCGGTTTCCGTCCGGAAGCCTGGACCCCCACCCGTCAGCACGGCCACGTGGTCATAGAGCCGCATTGTGGTGATGAGGACGATAGTCATGGCGATGGTCACGCCTTGCCCCATGAGGGGGAACGAGATCTTGGAGAAGCGCTTCCACGCTCCTGCGCCGTCGATCCGAGCGGCCTCCAACAGGTCATCCGGCACCCCCTGTAGAGCCGCCAGATAGACGACGGTGGTGAAGCCGATCATCTGCCAGGTGACCACCGCGGCAATCGACCAGAGCGCCAAGCCCGGTTTGCCCAGCCATGGCTCGGTCAGGCTCTCCAGTCCAATGGATTCGAGCACCGAGTTCAGGATCCCGCGGTTGGACAGGATCGTGACGAAGATGAAGCTCACCACGACCGCACTCAAGACTTGAGGTATGAACACCAGCGTGCGAAGAGCGCGGTAGTAGCGCGACGTCCCATCCAGCACGACAGCCAAGGCCAGCCCACCCAGATTCGCGCCGACTGTGGCGGCGATCGTCAGCTTCGCGGTGTTCTTGAGAGCCCGGTGCAGCGACTCGTCGCCGAACAGCTCGCGATAGTTGTCGAGGCCGACGAAGTTGGCGTCCTTGAGCAGCGGGTTCTGGTCGGTGAACCCCACATAGAGGCTGATTGCCAGAGGGATGAGAACGAACGTCGTGAACAGCAGCAGGCCCCCGGAGGCCGCGACCTCGAGCATCGTGATCCGGCGCCCTCCGCCCCGACGAGGGCTCAATCGCTGCAACGAAGACCTCCCTCAGGCGAGACTCTCCGGCCAACGGCACCTCGCACCGCAGGCCGGAGAGAACTCGCGCAAGTCTAGGGAGGGCTGCTCTAGCTGATTGCGGCGTCGAAGGCTTCGTCGAGTCGGGCCATCTCGTCGACGACATCGTCACGGAGGAAGATGTTCTGCGCTGCCGCGTAGAACTCATCGTTGAAGCCCGGGGGCATCAGCATCCGGTCATTGACGGTCCAGGCGAACGGAGGCACGACGGCGTTGCCCGTGTCCGTGGTCCAGGAGAAGGCCTCGTTGTAGATGGGCAGCACATCAGCACCGAGTTCAGGCGCCCCCTGTCCCTTCACGTACACGAACAAGCCGTCGGACTCGATCAGGAAACGCGACACCTCGGGGTCGGTGTGCCAGTTCTGAGCGAATTGCATCGCTCTGTCGACATCCTCCGCCAGTGCAGAGACCGACAAGTTGCCGCCGACATGGAGCGGTACGACCACATCCCCGCTGTCGGAGGGGAACGGGAACACACCGACCGGGAAGTCGGCTTGTCCGGCCGCACCCAGCCACCACGAACCCATCATGTACATTGCCGCCTCCCCGTCGAGGAAGGCGTTGGTGGCGCCGTCGTAGGCGACGCCGAGCGCTCCGTCGTCAACCAGGCCCTCATCAACGAACTGCTTCCACTTGTTGGCCGCGGCCACAACGTTGGCATCGGAGAACGACACCTCGCCGGCTGTGCGCTTGATGACCCAGTCGGGGTCGTGGCCCAGCACGTCGACTGCCATGATCGTGGAGAGCGTCAACGAAGCAGACCAGGGCTCCGCCCCGGCGTAGGAGATGGGCACGAACCCTGCATCCCTGGTTGCCTGCGCAACATCGAGGAACTCGGCGTAGGTGGTCGGGACGTCTAGACCAAGATCAGCGAAGACGTTCTCGTTGTAGAAGACCATGGTGATGATCTGGCCACCCGACGGCGTCTGCCAGGCATTGCCGTCGATCTTGGTGGCATTCGGGAAGAGGTAGTGCTCGTTGAGGTAGTCGTCGCGGTACGGGACCAGCAGGTCGGCCTCCACGAAGTCATTGACATTCAGCGCGGCCAGAACATCGGGGAGCTGGCCCGCCGCCTGGAGCTGCTTCGCGTAGGCCGTCCGGTCGAGATCCGGAGTCACGAGCTTGACGACATTCACCCCCTCAATGGGCGCCGCCGCGGCGGCCAACGTGGCGTCCCAGAACTCGGGCGTGAGCGCCGGCGTCTCAAAGACAAGCACTTCCAGGTCGAACTCCTCCGCGGGTTTGGCGGCAGCGTCGTCCGCGGCAGGTTCAGCACCCTCGTCGTCCGCTGCGGGCTCATCAGCGGCGTCCGCGGCAGGCTCAGCACCTTCGTCGTCCATGGGTTCGGCAGCGGCGTCGTCCGCGGCAGGTTCAGCGCCTTCGTCGTCCATGGGTTCGGCAGCGGCGCCGTCCGCGGCGGGTTGAGCAGCGCCATCCGCCGGCTCAGCAGCGTCGTCGCCACACGCCCCGGCGATCAGGGACAAGGCGAGAAACACCCCAAAGAGTCGCAAGATGATACTGGACTTGGACATCGAGAATCCCTCCTGAGTAATCGATTACTCAATTGAACGCACAACCTCAGCGCTCTGTCAAGTGGGCCCCTGACTTGAGTCGGCGTGGGATGGCAGCCGAGCTGACTCACGAACGGGTCTCCGTCAGTTGCCGATTGGCCATCGGCTACTGTTCACGACAATGGCGACTATTCGTGACGTGGCGACTGAGGCTGGATTGTCGACGGCCACCGTGTCCCGAGTGATGAACAACAACGGCAGCGTGGATGTGGCGTTGGTGGCTCGCGTGAACGAGGCCATTGACCGGCTCGGCTACCGGGCGAACCCGCTCGGCCGCGCACTGAGACGCAAGCGGACGCCCATCTGGGGCTTCCTGGCATCTGACATCGAGGCTCCCTTCTTCGCGTCGCTCCTGCACGGGCTCGAAGGAAAAGCACTGATCAACGGCAAGCTGCTCATGCTGTGCAACACGGGCGAGGACCTCGAACGTGAGCGCCAATACATCCAGACAGCGCTCGACTACCAGTTCGGTGGCCTGGTCATCGCGGCGGCGTCAATGACCGCGACCGAGCTGGATGTGCTCCAAGACGAGATGCCAGTCGTGCTGGTTGACCGCGTCTCGGCTGCCTACCCCGACATCGATGCAGTGCTGGTCAACAACCACCTCGGGGCCTACTCGGCGGTGACTCACCTGTTGGAGAATGGCTACCGGCGTATCGGGCTTGTAGCTGGCCCCTCGGACATCAGCACGGCTCATGAGCGTCGAGCGGGCTACTGCTCAGCGCTGGTCGACTATGGGATCGACGTGACTGATGACCTCGTAGCGACCGGCGATTTCTTCGCTCCCAGCGGCCACGCAGCAGCGACGGCACTGGTCACGGCGGATCAACCTGCGGACGCGTTGTTCGTCGCAAACGGACAGATGGCGGTGGGAGCTTACGCCGCGGTGCGCGACCTCGGCCTCTCCATCCCAGATGAGTTGGGGTTCGCCACATTCGATGACGATCTGTGGATGACGCTGGTCGATCCATCAATCACCGTCGTGCGGCAACCTGCCTACGAAATCGGCGAGGCTGCAGCCCATATCCTGCTACGTCGAGAAGACGTCAAGGATCCAGAACCGAGCGAGGTCGTCCGCCACATCCTGGAACCCGAACTAGTTGTGCGGGCCAGCAGCTGTCGTGGGTTGGGCCCGTGACACGGGTCCGCTGGTTGCCCTGACCATATAGCGCCGTTCAGGCCGTAGGTTCGAGCGGTGGTTTCGATCACTTCGGCCAACGTGACTGATCTGCGGTTCCCGACCAGCCGGACCCTGGACGGCTCCGATGCCATGAACCCCGACCCTGACTACTCCGCCGCGTACCTGGAGCTGTCAACGTCAGATCCTGATCTAACCGGCTGCGGGTTCGTGTTCACGATCGGTCGAGGCAACGATATCCAGGCTGCCGCGGTGGCCGCGGTCGCTGACCGCCTGGTGGGCAGGGGCTTGGGTGAGCTGCTTGAGAATCCCAGTGCGATCAACCGGGAACTCACCTGGGACAGCCAACTGCGTTGGCTGGGTCCCGACAAGGGCGTGATCAACATGGCGGTGGGCGCGGTCATGAACGCAGTGTGGGATCTGCGTTCCAAGCGCGAGGAACTCCCGTTGTGGGCCACGCTGGCCCACCTGGAGCCGGCCGAGGTCGTTGCTCTGGTTGATTGGACCTACCTGTCGGACTTCCTGGACCCAGCACAGGCCCGGGAGATGCTCGAGGAGCGCCGCAGCGAGCGCGACAGCCGTATCGCTGCGCTGCGTCGCGACGGCCTGGCCGCGTACACCACCTCTGCGGGCTGGTTGGGCTATGACGACGACAAGCTCGATCGGCTTTGCCGGCAGGCCCTCGATGACGGGTTCAGCACCATCAAGCTCAAAGTTGGCACCAACTTGGCCGAAGACCACCGGCGGCTCGGCATCGCCCGCAGCGCCATCGGATCCGACACCGACCTGGCCATAGACGCCAACCAGCGCTGGAGCGTCCCAGAAGCCATTGCCGCCATCCAACATCTCGCCCAGTTCGACCTTCGCTGGGTGGAGGAGCCCACCCATCCCGACGACGTCGTCGGGCACGCCACCATCGCCAAGGCCGTGCACCCCGTGCCCATCGCCACCGGCGAGCACCTCGCCAACCCCACTCTGGCCAAACAACTGCTACAACTTGGAGGCGCCCAGATCCTGCAGATCGACGCCACCCGAGTCGCCGGGGTGCACGACCTCGTCGCCATGATCCTGCTCGCCGCCCACGCCGGAGTCGATGTGATCCCCCACGCCGGTGGCGTCGGCCTGTGTGAAGCCGTCCAGCACTTCGCCTTCTTCAACGCCGCAAGTGTCGCTGCCGACCCGTCACGTCTAGCCCTCGAATACGTAGACCACCTCCACGAGCACATGACCTGTCCCGTGGAGGTCACTGGGGGCCGCTACCGGCTGCCTACCCAGCCTGGCGCTGGAACCGCCTTCCATCCCGCCACTGCCGACTCCTTCGCGTACCCGGAGGGCGCACATTGGCAAGAATGACCGGCGCGAGTAGGCCAGCTGGCGACCCTGCTGGACGTCTGCGCCCGGGGGTTCCAGTGCGCCGGTCGCTAGTTCGGCTCAGGTCGACTCGCGCACTACAAATTCCACAGGCACCACCGCAGACTCGGGAGTTCCGCCGGGCGCGTCGATGAGATTGTGGAGCGCGTGCGTCACTTCGTTGCCTAGGAGTGACCGGTCGAGGCGGATCGTTGTGAGTGCAGGAGTTATGAACGTGCTCATCTCAATGTCGTCGAAGCCGATGATGGCGACGTCTTCGGGCACCCGGAGGCCGAGCGCTTGCACGGCGCGAATGGCGCCGATGGCCATGAGGTCGTTGTAGGCGAAGATCGCGTCGAGGTCGGACTCCAGACCGAGCAACTCATTCGCACCGGCTGCACCGCCAGACACAGTGGTGGGCGCTCGGACGACCGTGCCAGGCTTGATCCCCGAGTCGTCGAAGGCGGTCTGGAAACTGCGCTCGCGGCGGCGGCGCCGACGCGAGGACGCAGTGGACGCGATCATGCCGATCTTGCGGCGGCCGCCGTCGAGAAGATGCCGCACCCCGAGGTGCACCCCGGCCTCGAGGTCGAACTGCACACATGCGACGTTGGGTGAACGAATGAAGTCGTCGACGACGACGATGCGCAGGCCTCGGCGGGCGTAGTCGCGTAGCTGCTTGATCGAGCCGGGGGCGGGAAAGACGATCACTCCGTCGACCGCATAGGACCACAGGGACTGGAGCATTTCGGCCTGTCGGTTCGGGTCGTTCCTGTGGCTGGCGAAGAACATGGTCCGTCCGGATTCCCAAGTTCGTTGCTCGACGGCCTCGGCCACCGCCGGGAAGAACGGGTCTGTCATCTCTCCGCCCACCAGCCCGACTGTGCGACTGCGTTTGGTCATCAGCGCCCGGGCCATCATGTTCGGCCGGTAGTTGAGTTGCTCCACGGCTGCAAGGACCCGGAGGCGTGTGGCTTCGGAGATTCCTGCCTCGTTGTTCACCACCCTCGACACGGTGCGCGGTGACACTCCGACGCGCCTAGCAACGTCGTCCAGAGTCGCTTCCTTGACCCTGTCATCGGCCATATGGGCGAAAGATCCTAGTCCGATAGGCCGGTAGACGCCCTCGGCAAGCTGATCGTGCCATGGCGGTTCATTATGAGAATTGAGGCATCCATTGTGTCAGCGTTGGCGTCAGCGCTGACACTAGGCTACCGTGCGATCCGTCCAGGAGCAGTCTTCGGCGAGGAGGAGCGAAGTGGCAGCGGTCGCATTCATCGGGGCGGGAAGCACGGTGTTCGCCCGTGGCCTCGTCTGTGATCTTCTCGCCTTCGCCGATCTGCGCGACGAACTCGACTTGCGTCTCCATGACATCGACGAGCACAGGCTTTCGACGTCGGAGACTGTTGCCCGGAGATTGGTCCAGGCACGGGGTGCCGGGGCGCGCGTCAGGGCGACGACGGATTTGGAAGCAGCGATCGAGGGCGCCGACTACGTGGTCACGATGTTCCAGGTCGGCGGATACGAGCCGGCCACGGTCATCGACTTCGATCTGCCCGAGGGCTACGGGCTCCAGCAGACGATCGCTGACACGGTCGGCATCGGCGGCATCATGCGGGGTCTGCGGACCGTCCCGGCCCTCGTGGAGGTGGCTGAGGCGATGAAGAGGCGGTGCCCTGCCGCCGTGCTTCTCAACTACGCCAACCCGATGGTCATCAACCTGTGGGGACTGGCCGAGTTGTGCGAGGTGGAGGCCTACGGACTGTGTCACAGCGTGCCCCAAACCGCCGCCCACCTCGCCTCGGACCTCGGAATCGCCGTAGAGGACCTCGACTACGTCGTGGCCGGAATCAACCACATGGCCTTCTTCCTCCGCCTCGAGCATCGCGGCCGCGACCTCTATCCGGAACTCAAGCGGCTGTACCCGGACCCGGCCGGCACCCCCAGGCGCGGCGAGTGGGGCCTTCCCGACTCGGTCCGCTACGAGGTGTTGCGCCGCGTCGGCTACTTCGTGACGGAGTCGAGCGAGCACTTCGCGGAGTACACCCCGTACTTTCTCAGGAGCCACCGCCCTGATCTGGCCGAGCGCTTCCAGGTGCCTGCGCGGGAGTACATACGGCGCTGCCAACTGCAGATCGCGGGATGGGACGACTTGCGTGCCCGCCTCGAGGACCCCTCCCGCTCCGTGGAGGTTCCCTGCAGCGGCGAGTTCGCTCCCCAGATCATCCACAGCATCGAAACCGGAACTGAGCGCACCGTGTACGTCAATGTCCGGAATGACTGTCTGATCGAGAACCTTCCTAGCGAGTGCATCGTCGAAGTTCCCGCGACGGTGAACGCTGAGGGCCTTTCACCGACAGCCGTTGGGCGCATACCGTCGCATCTGGCCTCGCTGATCACAACGAACATCGCGCCCCAACGGCTGACCGTCGAGGCGCTGACGTCCGGGGATCGTGAGTGCGTGTACCACGCTGCCATGCTCGATCCCCGAACCGCCTGCGAACTCGACCTCGACCAGATCTGGTCTCTGGTGGACGATCTGATCGAGGCGCACGGCGACATGATCCCCGAGCCGCTGCGGTCGCCTGCCGGAGGTGGCGCATCATGACCGCAGCCCGTCTTTCGGAGTCGGTGCGGCCTCAGCCGAAAACGCCTTCATCGGGGCCGAGAGAGCGGCCAGTGCCCGCCATAACGGAGCGGGCAGGCGCCGCGGTGGAGCGGGCGGTAGAGCGCCACCACCGGTTGTGGGGCGCACCAGAGTTGGTGAGTCGAGCACCCGGCCGTGTGAACCTGATCGGAGACCACACGGACTACAACGACGGATTCGTGCTGCCCATGGCAATCCCGCGCGATACTGCGATCGCGGTCAGCCGGAACCCCGGAGGGGTCGAAAGCGAGGTCGTCTCTGAAGGTTTCGGTCGCGCTGCCCTGGGACCTCGCCAGGCTCGCATCGACTCGGGCCACTGGGCCGCGCACATGAGGGGGGTCAGTCGGTTGCTTGCCGAGCAGGCCGTTTGTCCCGAGCCGTGGCGGGCCTCCATTGCGACCGACGTTCCGATCGGTGCGGGGCTGTCATAGTCAGCGGCTTTGGAGGTGGCGATGGGTCAGGTCCTCCTGTAACTCCGCAGGGCGGAGTGGTCCGCAGCCGAGATTGCCAGGCTTGGCCAGCGCGTAGAGAACGAGATTCTCGGTCTACCGAGCGGGATCATGGATCAGCTTGTCTCGGCTTCGGCTGTCGCGGGCCATGCGCTGATGATCGACTGCCGCTCGCTTCAGTCGGAGCCGGTTACTGTTCCGGCCGGCTCGACAGTAGCGATCATGGACACCAACACCCGCCGTCCGCTGGTCGGATCGGCGTATGCGGAACGCCGCGAGAGCTGTGAACGGGCTGCGGTCGCCCTCGGGGTCCAGGCGTTGCGCGACGCTGACCTTTCTGATCTAGAGCGCCTGCCGGGTGCGCCGGCCACGGTGCGGCTCCGGGCTCGCCATGTGATCACGGAGAACCGCCGCACGCTAGACGCCGCGCGGGCGATGGCTCGCGGCGACGCCGAGGCTCTCGGCGCCTTGATGAGCCACAGCCACGTCAGTTTGCGCGACGACTTCGAAGTGTCTAGCCCCGCCCTCGACCAGATGGTGGAAATAGCCCACACGATCCCGGGCTGCCTCGGGGCGCGGATGACGGGTGGCGGCTTTGCCGGCTGTGCGGTAGCGCTCGTGTGCACCGATGTGGCCGAGGAATTCTGCGCTGTTGTCGAGCAGCGGTACCGCGGTGCATGCGGTATGGAAGCCACGGTCTGGGTGTGCGAGCCCGCCAGTGGCGGATCCGCACCCGTCGGCTAGCCGGTGTCGAACCATTCGTCGCGGCTGATCCCTGCCTCGGTCAGGATGACACGCAGCAAACCAGCGTCGATTTCCTTGACATTCGGTATGTGCAATTTGCGCGCACCCGAGCACCATGTAGTCATGACGGCTCGGGACAGGGCCGCTCCAGCCGAGCATCTTGAGCCTGCCGATGAGGTCTCGCCGCTTGACCGGCCCCAACCGGCGGCTCATCGCCCAGGAACGAGACTGATGCCTCCCATGACCGGAATGTCGGTGTCGCCGTCAGCCAGCTTGAGATCAGCCCATCCGATCAGCACCGACTCCAAGTAAGCGACGGCGTCCTCCGCGGTCGTTCCGTAGGCCCACGCGCCGGGGCAGCCCTCGACGGTCGCCACCAGGTACTCGGTGTCCTCCGCATCAGCGATGACGGCCTGCCGGGCAGCCGCGGAAGCCTACCGGCGCACCTGTGCTGCGGTGGCATCCTTCGAGTGTGCCGTGACCGTCATGCCATCTATCCCGTCGTCGGGTTGCGCGCCTCTCCAGCAAGACTACTCGTCCCGGGCAGCCGCACGGGCAGCGTGATCCTGGTTGGGTGATCGGCGTCGTGAAGCACCGTCTGAGTTGCGGATGCGGCTGCTAGGGCTGTCTTGGCGGTCAGCCTTGCTGCGCCTGTTGTTGCCTGAGTTCTTCAACAGCAGCGAGCAGTTCGTCCAGTCGGGCGCTCACCAGCAGAACCCTCGATTGCGCAACAAGGAGTTCGTGCAGTCCCTGTGTGCCGACGGCGCGCTGACCGGTGTCCTGAGGGTCCCGGATGCGATTGCGGACATCGCGGTTACGGCTGACGTCAGAATCTCCCGCGTGGTCCTTCACACGACCCTCGCGGCGCCCAACGACCGCACCCCCAGAGTGGCAGTGGTGTGGTTGACGAGGCAGCTCAAGTCAGCCGATGGTTCGTTGCTCGTGGATGCCTATGCGCGCAACGCCAAGCATCCGGTTACGGCGTCGCTGGAGCAGTTGCGCGACGATCCCCGTAACGGACTGGGACCGGCCAAACAGATGCCGGCGCGGTTCCAGCTCCGCTACTCGGCGCCTATGGGCCAGGGTCGCCGCAGCACACGAAAGAAAGGCTTCATCGACTCAGAGGCCGAGCGAATAGGCGAGCGAATCCGGTGCATACGGGCGAGGCCGTGGCCCGAGCGGCCCGTGAGCGCAGCGAACAAGAGCGGGAAACACCCCGCCGCGACGCGACAGGCCGTCACCTATCCGCGCTCGCTCTCAGTGCTCGACGCGGTTATCGGCTTCTACGGGGACGTTCTACAAGACCTCAAGCCGTTCGTGCCCAGAGCCCCGGCCATCGACAGGCGCAACATTCCTGCCAGCACGGCCGACACTCCGAACAACCCACCACATTCATCGGGAGGCGCGGACGCGGCTACGGCAGCCGATGCCAGCAGTCGGTGAGCGTCCAAAGGGAGGTGCTGCGGCTGGCGTGCTGTGGGGGTTGTTCCCTCGGGTGAGGAGTGAGAGGTGCTGGAGCGGCGGGCTCGGCGGCCGAAGCCGTTGCAGGCTCTGGCGCGGCTTCACTGGCTTGTTGCCTGACGCAGCCTCTGCTGCCACCGGGGGGTGGCGCTCCGACGCCTCATCTTCTTGCTTGATATTGATTGGAAATACTTGACAAGTGTCACACACCTGTGAGATGCTGTCGTCATGTTGATTGAAGCCGCCCGACGGGCCGAAGCCGCCGCCAAAGAGACGCTGGCGTTGGTGAACGCCGGCGACGTTTCGTGCGAGGAGATGCGCGAAATGCTGGCGGTGTCGAGGTCTGCCGCCGCGATGCTGTCGGCTGCGCAGACTGCGGCCGCGGCCAGTATCGCCGGGCGCGAGCGCCACGGCGACGGCGGTGCCCAGATGCTGGCCGACAGCGCCGGCCTGCCGCGCCATGAGGCCCGCAGCCAGGTCAAGACCGCCGAAGTGATCAGGGCTGTGCCCGCAGTCCGCGAGGCGGTGGAGTCCGGGCGGATGTCACAGGCCAACGCCCGGCGGCTAGCAGACGCCATTGAGAAGACCAGCGCTTCCGATGTCGAATCTGATAGCGAGTTGTTGGCCAAGGCTGAGTCGATGCGGCCCGAGCAGTTTGCTGGCCAGGTTCGACGCTGGACTGCTGATCGCCAGGGAGACGGTGGCGAGTCCGAGTATCGGCGGCTGCGGGCCCGGCGCTGTGTGCGGATGTGGGACGGCGATGACGGGATGGTGCATCTGCGGGGCGAGTTCGACCCGATCACCGGCAGCCGCATCGCCAACCGGCTGCGGGCCGAGGCCCGACAACTCTGTGCTGCCGACAAGGAGCGCGCCGCCGACAGCAGTGAGCGTCGCAGCTTCGATCAGTGCATGGCCGACGCTGTTGAGAATCTCACCGCCAGCGCCTCAAGCGCTGGCGACAGCAGCGGTGGCAGGCCCTTTGCTGATATCTGTGTGGTCGCTCATGTCGATGACGCCATCGGCGAGTTGATCGCTGAGCTTCCCGACGGAACTCGGCTGCCCCCAGCGGTGCTCGATGAACTCGCCTGCAATGCCGCGCTCACCGGCGTGGTCTATGCCCGCACCGGCAAGCCGATATGGCGCACCCAATCCCGCCGCACCGTTACCGAAGCCCAGTGGCAGCTTCTCATTGCCAAATGGGGCGGCTGCTTCCACTGCGGTGCCCACCCCGGCATCTGCCAGGGCCACCACATAGAGCCCGCATCGCGGGGCGGGCCCACCAAGCTCGACAATCTGGTCCCGGCCTGCTGGGAATGCCACAACAGGATCCACCATCACGGCTGGCAGATCCACAAGAGCCCCGACGGCAACCACACTCTGCACCCGCCCGACCGCATCCACTATGGGCCCGCCCGCGCCCCCGAAGAGCCCCTTCTGTTCAAACCCGAGGCCGAACAAGCTCCCAAACACCTGCCGGGGACCGGGCCTGCCACCGAACCCGCCTCCACCCACCCGGCATCGGGTCCGGCAGCAGTTCGGGCCACGCTGCGAAGAGCGCGGGCCTCAGCCTAGGGAGTGGAGCGGCGGACGGGGAGGGTGATGCGGGTGGGGTGGTCGGCGTTGTGGAGCACGGTCTGGGTTGCGGGTGCGGCTGCCAGGGCGCTTTCTGTCAGGGGCGTTCCGCCTGTGTTGAGGTTGCGGTCCCACTGGGGGAAGTCGGAGCTGGAAATGTTCAGCCTCAGACGCGACCCGGCTGCGATGCGGGCGCCGACCGGTCCCAGCTCGATCCGCAGTTCGTAAACCTCTCCGGGCACGAGTGGCTCCGGGTTGCTCAGCGAGTGGCGGTAGCGGGCCCTCAGGATGCCCTCCTGGAGGTTGACGCTGCGGCCGTCGGGATCGACCACGCACAGCCGGGCGGTGAAGTCGGTGTCGGTGGCGGTGCTGGCCGCGTGCAGGGTCACGTGCACGTCGCCGAGCAACTCGATATCGGCTGCGAGGGGCTCGGACGTGTACACGAGGATCATGCGCGACACCTCGGCTTGGTGCTGGTCGGCGGGGCCCATCGGTGTGATCGTGTCGAAGCAGCACGAATGGCCGCCCATGCTGGGGATGGGCACGCCCGGGTCGTAGACGAATATGTCGGGTGGCTCCGCGGCGGGCGCGACGCGGTCGAGGGTGCCGTCCCCGAACTTGGAGTTGGCCCGTCCCCGCGAGTGGACGTACCAGTCCTCGGAGGCGGTGTCGGAGGGCGGCCAGCCGTCGAGATCCCGCCATCCGCCGTCGAGGGTGAACACCGTCACCGGATGGTCGAGCACACCGGTGTCGATGCCCTTGAGTGTCTGGTCGAACCAGCGCAGCTGCCAGTCGTCGATCTCGTTGGTGCTCGGGCCGTCGCCGCCGCAGCGGCTCACCGGCGTCCACGGCATGTGCGTCCACGGGCCCACTAGCAGCTTCTGTGCCCGCCGGGCCGCCTCGGTGCCGGCACCCACTCGCAGGCCGGTGAAGTTCTTCACCGTCCCGCCCAGGAACACGTCCCACCAGCCCCCGAAGTGCAGGGCTGGCACCTCGATGCGGCTGTAGTCGGCGTCGATACTCCAGCGCTTCCAGTAGTCGTCGTATGTGCAGTGCTCCACCCAGTCGTAGAAGTAGGGGGCGTAGCCGCCCTGCAGCGGCGGGAACTCCGACATCGGGAGCCACCAGAACCAGCCCTCGGCCCCGCCCAGCGACGCGCTGAGGGCGTCGACCGCGGCCCGGTCCTCGGACCGCACCGCCGATCCGAGAGCCAGCAGGTTGGCCCAGTAGCACACGAAGGCGGCCGCCAGCGCGCCGCCGTTGTAGGTCCAGCCGTCGTAGTACTGGGAGGCGGTGAAGCCCGGCGCGATGGCCTTCAGCGACGGCGGTCTCCTCACCGCGGCCAGCAGCTGGGTGGCGCCGACATACGAGAATCCGAACATGCCTACGTCGCCGTTCGAGCCCGGTAGTGTTGCGGCCCACTCGACGGTGTCGTAGCCGTCGTCCATCTCGTGCGCGAACGGATAGAAGTCTCCCTCGGAGGTGTAGCGGCCCCTGGTGTCCTGGACCACGACCATGTAGCCGTGGGACGCGTACCAGGCCGGATGGGCGTTGCCGAAGGTGGAGACGTTGACCCGCTTGTCGTACGGGCTGCGGGCCAGAAGCACGGGAACGCCGTCTCCGCGGCCTCCGGCGGCCGGGCCCGACGGCCGGTATACGTCGGCCCGCAGCACTGTGCCGTCTCGCATCGCGGCGGGCACGTCCCGCTCCACGGTGACCGGCATTCCCGGCAGCTTTTCGATTGTCATGGAGTACTCCGGCTGTCAGCTGCGTTGGCGGAGCGGTGGCGACCACGCGCTCGAACGTGGGCTAGAGCGGTCTCGATTGTCACCAGGTTCTCGACTGTCATGGAGTACTCCGATTGTCAACTCGATGACGGCGGAACGCTCGTCCGCCGTCCGGGGTTCTCGATTGTCATGGCGGGACTGCCGTGTGTCAGTATCGGCCCGTCTCGCGGTGGGCGGGAAGCGGCCGACGAAGGGATCTCGATGAGCGAATTCAAGCAGGAGCGGTACTACGAGGAGGACTCCGGCGCCGGCGGGATCCCCGCTGCGCAGGTCGAGGAGTTCCTGGCCGGTGCCGACAGCACCTGGCTGCTCAAACTGGCCCACTTCAAGCCCGACGGATGGCCGATGGTCGTGCCGCTCTGGTACCAGTGGGACGGGGAGGCCTTCCTGGTGGTGGGGCGCAAGCGCTCGGAGTGGGTCGAGGACCTGCGGCGCGATCCCCGCTGCGCGGTGTGCATAGAGGAGTTGGCCCACCCCCGCATCCGCAAGGTGCTGGCTCAGTGCACGGCCGAGATCGTCGAGGGCCCGGCGGTGGGGGAGGGCTCGCAGTGGGTGCCTGTGGCTGAGGAGATGGCCGCCCGCTACACCGGACCGGACGGGCCGGAGCAGCTCAAGTTGTCGTGGGGCTGGGAGCGTTACCTGGTGCGGCTCGTGCCCCGCGACGGCCGCCTGTTGACCTGGCAGGGAGCGGACTGGGCGCTGCGCTACTTCGATCCCGGCCAGCGGCCCGATCTCGAAGCCAAAGCCGCAGCCCGCTCCCAGTGACCGCATCCACTCCCGAAGACCGGTGAAGGCTCCGGCGGGCAGGGCCGCCGCGCTGCGCCGGTCGGAGATCCGGGTCCTCTTCGACGCCGCGTCGCGCATCGGCGGCGACGTGATCCGGCTGGAGGTGGGCGAGCCCAGCTTCACCACGCCCGCCCACGTCATCGACGCGGCGGCCCGGGCCGCTCACGACGGCCACACCGGATACGGGCCCAACGGCGGCCTGGCCAGCCTGCGCGAGCTGCTGGCCGACAAGCTTCGCAGGGTCAACGGCATAGAGGCCTCCACCGATGAGATCGTGGTCACGCCGGGGGCCATGAACGCGCTGTACTCGATCTACCTGGCGCTCTTGGAGCCGGGCGACGAGGTGCTGCTGCCCACGCCGGGGTTCCCCAACATGGACGAGACCGTCGCGGTTCTGGGGGGAAGGCCCGTGTTCTACCGGTTGGGAGCCGACGGAGGATTCCTGCCCGACATCGACGCCCTCGAGGCGCTGGTGACGAAACGCACCAAGGTCCTGTTCGTCAACACGCCGGCCAACCCGACCGGCGCGGTCTACGGGGCTTCGCTGATGCAGGATCTGGTGGACTTCGCCTGCCGCCACGACCTGTGGCTGCTGTGCGACGAGGTCTACGACGAGATGGTCCTGTCCGACGGCTGCGTGCACACCGCAGCCGCGCCCCTCGACTCAGACGGGCGGGTGATAACGGTGTGCAGCTTCTCGAAGGTCTACGCCATGACCGGCTGGCGCGTCGGCTACGTGGCCGCGCCGGCCGCGGTGGCCGATCTGCTGCGCAAGCTGCAGGAGCCGCTGGTCTCGTGCCCCAGCACGATCTCTCAGAAGGCGGCCGAGGCCGCGTTGACCGGACCGCGCCACCCGTACGAGCTGATGCTGGCCGCCTACCGGCTCCGGCGGGCGGTGGCCCTCGACACTGCGGTCTCCGCGGGCGTGCGGGCGGTGGCATCCGACGGAACGCTCTACATGCTGCTGGATGTCTCCGCGTCGGGCGTCGACGACCTCGACTTCGCGTTGAAGCTGCTGGAGTCGCACTCGGTGAGCGTCGCACCGGGCTCGGTGTTCGGGCCCGCGGGCCGGGGCTGGGCCCGCATCTCGCTGGCGGCCGAGGAGGAGGCCATAGCCGAGGGGCTGCGCCGGATCGCGAAGGCGGTCGACGAACAGAGGTCTGCGTGAGAGGCCTGGAAGCGCTCAGGGGCTGGTCAGCGGCTTGGTCGGCGAGAGATGTCCACGAACGGGGGGTCTGAGTGAGAGTGCAGGCATCCGATTGCTACGGAAGGGGCAAGGGGCCATGAGTCCGATGCAGACGGGATCGATGGCTGAGCGGGTCCGCGCCTATCTCGACGGGCGGGACGACGAGGTGCTCGAGCTTGCCCGAGACCTGATTCGCACCCCGTCACCCAACCCTCCCGGCGACGAGCGAGAAGTGGCCGATCTGGTCATCAGGAGGCTTCAGGAGCTTGGCATCGACGACATCTCCCGCGTCGGCGCGCTCCAGGAACGGCCCAATGTGCTGGCCCGCGTGAAGGGCGCGGCGCCCGGGCCGACGCTGATCCTGTCGGGCCATCTCGACACCAAGCCCGCCGGGGACATGGAGGCATGGGAGACCGATCCCTGGGATCCCGTGCTGCGCGACGGCGATCTCATCGGCCTGGGGTCGGGAGACATGAAGGCCGCGGTCGCCGGGATGATGTACGCCGCCGCCGCCCTGCGCCACGCTCAGGAGGCCGGCGGAGCGGGTGGGGGATTCGCGGGCGAGTTGGTGCTGGTGTTCACCGCGGACGAGGAGGCCGGCGCCCAGTTCGGATCGAAGTGGCTGGCCGACAACGGCCATCTGCAGGCCGACGCCGCGGTGATCGGCGAGCCCAGCGGCATCACCTCCGAATGGCAGTCGGTCCACCTGGTATCGAGGGGCGCAGCCCTCTTCAAGGTGGCCATCACCGGAACGCAGATGCACTCGTCCATCTCAGACCGGCTTCCGGGCATCAACGCCACCGTCAAGATGGCCCGCTTGATCGACCGCATGGACCGCGAGCTCATCTCCTACCTGGCCTACGACGAGCATCCGCTCTGCCCCACGGGTCCGACCGTCAACGTGGGGGTGATGGCCTCCGCGGGCGTGTTCTACGGCGTCTACCCGGGCAACGCTGAGTTCGCCTGCGACGTGCGGACCCTGCCGGGAATGACCGAGGAGTCGCTCAAGGCAGACATCGGGCGCTTTCTGGATGACGCCATGGCCGACGATCCGGACCTGCGAGCCGAGCTGGACTGGTTCTTGACGGTCCCCCCGGTGGAGATCGACGCCGACCATCCGGTGGTGGGCGCACTCGTCGAGGCCGGGACCGAAGTTCTGGGAACAACGCCCGGCCTCGACGCCTTCCCCGGAGCCACCGACGCGCCCTACTTCCAGCTGACCGCCGGCATCCCCACCGTGGCGGCGTTCGGCCCGGGCATGCTGCCGAGGGCCCACAGCCCAAACGAGTACATGGACGCCGACGGAGCGGCCCTGTCGGCCCGCATCTACGCCCTGGCTGCGCTTCGCTATCTCGGCGAGGCCGAAGACGGGGAGGGATAGGCCATGACCCTTCCGACTTCGGAGCTCTGTGCCCGCTACCGGCGCATCTGCGTGTCGGTGGTTTGTGACGCGCTCTATGAGCTCGGGCTGCCCGAGCGGGTGCTGCCCAGCGCGTTGAAGCCCCTGATGCCCGATGTGCGCATGGCCGGCATCGCCTACACGCTGGAGGGCCGAGCCATCCGCCCCGGGGTGGGGTGGGACCGAGGCCTGGAGCGCATCAAGTCGTATCTGGAGATGTTCGAGGAGCTGACGCCCGACTCCGTGCTGGTGTCGTGCAACCCCGACAGCGAGGTCGGCCACTTCGGCGAGCTGACCGGAAACTCGGCCCAGCAGTACGGCTGTGCGGGCGTGGTGCTAGAAGGCAACTTGCGGGACCTGGACGGCCTTCTCGACATCGGCCTGCAGGTCTTCTACCGGGACCTGTCGCCGCTGAACGCCATCGGGCGCTGGGAGATGGCCGCCTTCCAGGTGCCCGTCACGATCGGTGACGTGACCGTGGAGCCCGGCGACATGATCGTCGGCGACCGCGACGGCGTGCTGGTCGTGGCCGGATCCAAATCGGAGCGGGTGCTGGCGCAAGCCGAAACGATCGTGGGATCCGAGGAACTGGTGAGAGCGGACATGCGAGCTGGCGTCACCCCGTGGGAGGGCCTCGAGCGCCATGGACACATCTGAGGAAGGGACCGCGCCCGCCGGCTCGGCCGGCACCGAGCTGACGATTCCTCAGATGGGGGTGGTGGAGCAGGTCCTGGTGGTGGAGTGGCTGGTGCCCGACGGCGCAGCGGTGAACGCGGGCGACCCAGTCGTGGTCATCGACACCGACAAGGCCGAGACCGAGCTGGAGGCACCGTCTTCGGGCCGGCTCAACATCCTGGTACCGGCCAGCGACGACGAGGTGGCCGTAGGCACCGCCCTGGCCACAGTCTCGGCGTGAGCGCGATCTTCTCGCTTCGAGGCCGGTGGCGGTCGTGACCGGCGCGGCCAGCGTTGCCGAGCAATGACGGGCATCTTCTCGCTTCGAGGCCGGGTGGCGGTGGTGACCGGCGCGGGCGGGTGTTGCTGAGCAATGACGGGCATCTTCTCGCTGGAGGGCCGAGTGGCAGTAGTGACCGGCGCCGCCGGGGGACTGGGCGGGCCCATGGCGGAGGGGCTGGTCGGCGCGGGCGCCTTCGTGGTGTGCGCCGACTCGGCCGAGGAACCCAATCGGGCGCTGGCGCAGCGGCTTGGAGCGGAACGATCAGAGGCGTTCAGCGTCGATGTGAGCGATGAGACGTCGGTGCAGGACCTCGCGGCCCAGGCCGCGGCCGTGACCGGCAGCATTGACGTGTTGGTGACATGCGCCGGGATCGGCGGCCGCGGGCCAGCCGCGGAATACGACGACGGAACCTGGGCAGACGTGATCGACGTAAACCTCACCGGGGCCTTCCGCACCTGCCGGGCGGTGGGTCGCCGCATGATCGCTCAGCCCAACGGCGGCGCCATCGTCAACATCGCTTCCGTGGTGGGCGAGGTTGGCCTCGCGGGCAGTGTTGGCTACCAGGCCTCGAAGGGAGGAGTGATCCAGATGACCCGCACGCTGGCGGTGGAGTGGGCTCCCCACAATGTGAGGGTCAACGCCATCTCCCCCGGACATGTCGCCACCCCTCTGGTGCGTCGCCAGTGGGAGGTCGAACCCGGACTGAAGGACTACTTCGAGAGCCGCACCCCGCTGGGTCGCCTCGCAGAGCCGATTGACATGGTGGGCGCGGCCGTATTCCTCGCAGGGCCCGCGTCGGCCATGATCACCGGCCAGGTTCTGGCCGTCGACGGCGGGTACACGGCTCAATGACCATGACCCAGCCAGTGGTGGAGCGTGCCGAGGCGCTCGCCCTGCACCGGACGATGGTGCTGATCCGGGTGTTCGAGAGCCGCGTCGAGGAGCTGTTCAAGGCGGGCAAGCTCCCCGGGTTCGTCCATACCTACCTGGGCCAGGAGGCGATAGCGGCCGGGGTCTGCGCGTGCCTGACCCCAGACGACTACATCACCTCGACCCACCGGGGCCACGGGCACGCACTCGCCAAGGGCATGTCGCCCGCCGCGCTGATGGCCGAGCTGTACGGGCGAGTTGAGGGTGCCTGCAGGGGCCGCGGAGGGTCGATGCACGTGGCCGACTTCTCGTTGGGGATGCTGGGCGCCAACGGCGTCGTCGGTGGCGGCTTCGGGATCGCCGCGGGCGCCGCGCTGTCGGCCCGGCATCGCGGCACCGACCAGGTGGCGGTGTGCTTCTTCGGCGACGGCGGGATCAACAAGGGCACCTTCCACGAGGCCCTCAACTTCGCGTCGTTGCACCGGCTGGGCGTGGTGTACGTGTGCGAGAACAACCAGTACGCCCAGTTCACATCCCCCAGTCGCACCACGTCGGTCGACGACCTGGCCGTGAGGGCTGCTGCCTACGGCATGGCAGGGGCGACCGTGGACGGCAACGACGTGGCCGCGGTGTCCGCCGCCGCGTCCGCAGCGGTCGAGCGTGCCCGCGACGGGGACGGGCCGACGCTGCTGAACATGGTCACCTACCGTCTCGGAGGCCACTACGTGGGCGACGCCGAGGTGTACCGGGACGCCGAGGAGGTCGAGGAGCACCGCCGCCGCGGTCCTGTCCAGCGCTGGGAGGAGACACTGGCCTCCAGGGGCTGGCTCGACCCTGAGAGCCGGGTGGCCGTGTGGGAGGACGCCGCCGCGGTGGTGCTCGACGCCGAGGAGCGGGCCGAGGCGGGATCCTTTCCAGACCCGGACAGCGCCCTGGACGACGTGTTCACTCCGGCGCCCGCCGCCACCGGCGGCTCGGGTGGGGGATCGGTACGGGTGTCTGCGACCTCCGCTGGCGGCTTGGGCAGCGAGGCCGGCGAGACGCGGCGCATGACTTTCGGCCAGGCCACCGTCGACGCCATGGCTTCGGCGATGCGTTCCGACGACAGCGTGTTCGTGCTGGGCGAGGACATCTCCTGGGGCGGCAACTTCGGCCAGTTTCGGGGCCTGGTCGACGAGTTCGGTCCCGGCCGAGTGATCGACATGCCGATCTCGGAGGCGATCATCGTCGCCGTCGCGGTGGGCGCGGCGACCGCGGGGCTGCGCCCGGTGGCGTCCATGAGCTTCGTGGAGTTCACGCTCGGGGCCATGGACGAGATCGTCAATCAGGCCTCGAAGTTCCGCTACATGTTCGGTGGCCAGGTGTCGGTTCCGCTGGTGCTGCGGGCCTCCGACGGCGTGCTTCGCTCGTCGGGATCTCAGCACTCCTCCAGCTTGGATGGACTCTTCACTCACCTGCCCGGCTTGAAGGTGGTCGCGCCGTCCAACCCGGCCGACGCCAAGGGCCTGCTGCGCACCGCCATCGACGACCCCGATCCGGTCGTCTACCTGGAGCACAAGAAGATCACCGCCCAGCGGGGCCCGGTTCCCACCGGCGACCATCGGGTGCCGTTGGGCTCAGCTACGGTGGCCCGCCCCGGCACCGATGTGACCGTGGTGGCCTACTCGGCCATGGCCCTTCACGCGCTGACCGCCGCGGAGCGGCTGGCCTCAGACGGCATCGACGTCGAGGTGATCGACCTGCGGTCGCTGGTGCCGCTCGACTTCGAGACCGTGCTGGAGTCGGTGGCCCGCACCCGCCGGGTGGTGGTGGCCCACGAGGCCTGGCGCTTCGGTGGGTTCGGTGCCGAGCTGGCCGCCGAGCTGCATTCCGAGCTGTTCGGAGAGCTGGAGATGCCGGTGGCCCGGGTTGGCGCAGCCTCCGCGCCGATCCCGTTCAGTCCCCCGCTGGAGGCCGCGGTCGTTCCCGGTGTCGACGCCGTCGCCGATGCGGTGCGGGCGGTGGTGGGCTGAGCGCGAGCGCGGTTCGACCTCCGCGCCAGGATCTCGGGTCGATCTCTGTGGCTGTGCAACCTAGAACCAACCCGAGATTCTGAGTCGACCGGTGGATGCCGGGTCAGACGGCCGGCTCGTCGGTGCGGGCGTCGTCGTCGGGGGAGTCGAGCCACTCGGTGTCTAGATCGCCGAAGGCGCGGTGGAAGGCGAGCATGGTGTCGTCGCAGTGTGATCCGGGACCGCAGTGATGCGTTCCCGCGGGGCGGAAGAAGTAGGTGCCCGCCCCGGCGGTGATCATCTCGTCCATCTCGTCGGGCCGCTCGCGCAGAGTGACTGCGCCACCGATGATGAAGCACTCCTCGTGGTGGGGGTGGCGGTGCCAACGGCCATCGCCGTGATCCCATTCACGGGCACCGGCCAGCCAGACGTCGCCGACCGGGCCCCGGCCCAGGGGCTTGGCGTGGCGTCCGGGCATCTCGGGAACCGGCACCCAGTCCCTCTCGGAGGCCCGGCCGGGCACCAGATCGGCTGGCGGGCCCTGGAACGACCGGTCGAATCCCACCGGGGCGGACGTCATCAGCAGAGCCGAGCCGTCGGCGGTGATGCGCAGCCGCGGGACGGTCCGTCCCTTCGGTATGTGGACGTAGTCCCCGGCCTCCAGTGCGTGGGCGCCTGCCGTGAGCGAGCCTTGGATCACGAACAGCTCCACCTCGGCGCTGAACGCGCCCCGGGTCTCCGGTCCCCACCCCGCCCGCAGACGCACGAGCCGGGTGCTCGATCCTCTTTGGTCAGTCGACAGGATGCGGGCTTCGAGGGCCCCGTCGATGCCGGGAATGGTCATCGACCGGACCGGCAGCGAGGCGTCGTCGATCCCGGCCAGGCGGGTGACCGTCCGGTCGACCAGTGCCGGGTCCATGCCTCTTGCCACTGCCCTCAGCCCGTGCCCCGGGCGCGGTGGGGGACGGCAGGCACCGGGTGGCTGCTCTCAGGCGTCGAGCACCTGGAAGCTGGTTGCGGCCAGATCGACCACCGGCGGCAGGGTGGACCACGGGAAGTTGATCCACAGGTCGGTGCGCTTCCACACGTAGTCGCAGTTGACCAGGGAATGGGACTTCTCGTACAGCACAGCCGAGCGCACCTCGGCTACCTCGCCGAGGCAGTAGTCGTGCACAAGCTTGAGCGTGTGGCCCGTGTCGGCAACGTCGTCGGCGATCAGGATCTTGGACCGGCGGTGGTCGACGAGGTCGAGCTGGGGGGGTAACACCACCGGAACTTCCAGGCGCTCGCCAACGCCGGTGTAGTACTCGCAGTTCATCACGTAGACGTTCTTCACCGACAGCGCATACCCCAGCGACCCGGCGCAGAACAGCCCGCCGCGGGCGATGGCCAGGATCATGTCGGGCCGGTACCCGTCGTCGGCGATCATCTGCGCCAACTCGCGGACGCCGCGCCCGTAGAGGGCCCAGTCCATCTCCTCCCGTGCCGTGGTCTGGTCCATAGTCGGTACGTCCTCTCTGTGGTTCTGGGCCTGCACCGCCGCGGTGGCCGCGGCTGTCGCAGTTCCTACTAGCTCGCACCGCCGCCTGCCCGGATTTTGCCCGCTGAACCCCGAGGCAGAGTCACTGCATGCCATGAGAAGGTGCATCATCACACAGAATGGTTGCGATCGTTCGGAGGGTCCGGTAGCGTAGCCGACAGTGGGAGTGGCCCCGGTTGGCAGAGCACTAGGTTGTGTACCGGGCCACCTCCGTGACCCGACCATATCAGTGGCTCACAGTTTTACATTGTCTTTGGATATTTTCAAGTATATTCACTGCACATATGCTGAACCTTGAGGGCGATGCGGCGGTGGTCTTGCAGCATCTGGTCGGTGCCTGAGGAGCGCAGCTGGCCGTCTTCCACGACTAGGCGACCGGCGACGATGGTGTGGT
The DNA here is from genome assembly GCA_963662645.2 of Acidimicrobiales bacterium. Taxonomy (GTDB): domain Bacteria; phylum Actinomycetota; class Acidimicrobiia; order Acidimicrobiales; family Aldehydirespiratoraceae; genus Aldehydirespirator. The sequence continues at coordinate 49,828 of CAXXKN010000004.1, read as the reverse complement.
GCGCGGCTACAGGGCCGCAACGCAGCCATGCCTCTATCGGGTCGGACCAAGCTCCGGCGAAGGCGAGGCCGTCGAGGCGCCACACCGCGATGTCGCCGCAGGCGCCGACCGTCAGCTCGCCGATCTCGCCGGCCCGTCCCAGGCAGGAGGCGCCGCCCCGGGTGGCTAGCTCCAGGGCTTCACGCGCCGTGAACAGGCCGTCTCGCCCCGCCTGGCCGTCGCGCAGGCGGGCAAGGAGCATGGCATTGCGGGCCTCGGTCCACATCGAACCCGAGTCGGCCGACGCCGAGCCGTCCACCCCAAGCCCCACCGGCACGCCGGCGGCCCGCAGCTCCCGCACCGGCGCCAGCCCCGCGCCCAGGATCATGTTGGAGCTCGGGCAGTGGGCCACGCCGGTGCCCCAGCGGCCCAGCCGGGAGACCTCGGCGGCGCTGGGCTGCACGCAGTGGGCGATCCAGGACCGGTCGGTGCCCCAGCCGCAGTCCTCGAAGTAGTCCACCGGGCGCATCCCGAACGTCTCCAGGCAGAAGCCGTCCTCGCCGACGTCCTCGGCGAGGTGGGTGTGCAGCCGCACGTCCAGGCGCTCGGCCAGCTCGGCGGTGGCCGTCATCAGCTCGGGCGACACCGAGAACGGCGAGCAGGGCGCCAGCCCGATGCGCACCATCGCGCCGGGCGAACGGTCGTGATGGGCGGCCACTAGGCGCTCGGACTCGGCCAAGATCACGTCGTCGGCCTGCACCACCGAGTCGGGGGGCAGCCCGCCGTCCTTGGCGCCGAGCGACATCGACCCCCGGGTGGGGTGGAAACGAATACCCAGATCGGCCGCGGCCGCGATCTCCGCCGAGATCAGGTCCCCACCGCCTGCGGGATGGACGTAGAGGTGGTCGGTGCTGGTAGTGCACCCGCTAAGGGCCAACTCGGCCAGCCCCACCCAGGCCGACACGTGGGCCGCCTCCTCGTCGAGGCGGGCCCACAGCGGATAGAGCGCGCGCAGCCAGTCGAACAGGTTGCCGTCCAGGGCGGGGCGGTAGGACCGGGTCAGGTTCTGGTACAGGTGGTGATGCGCGTTGATCAGACCCGGCGTGACCAGGCAGTCGGCGGCGTCAACGACGCGGGCCGCGCCGGCGGGCTCGGCGCCGGTTGGACCGACTCCTGTAACGAACCCGCCGGTGACCGCCACCCAGCCGCCGGCTATCTCGGTGCGTTGAGCATCCATCGTCGCCACGAGCCGGGCGTTGCGGACGAGCAGGTCAGTCATGCGGGATCAGCAAGCGGGCCGGGAATTGGCAGCATTTTGTACCGCATAGGGGTCATTTTGCTGCCAGTTCGGGGAAGGGCTTCAGATTTTCCAGTCGGAGAACGCGTCGATCATTCCCTTGGCGTCGGGGCCGAGCGGGTACAGGATCGGAGTGGTGCAGCCGTTGTCGATGTAGTGGCGCACCTTCTCGCGGCACTCGTCGGCGGTGCCCGCCGCGCACAGCAGCTGGACCACGTCGTCGGGCACCAGCTTCGACGCCTCCTCGACCTGTTCCAGGGTCGCCGGCCACGTCAGGACCGATCCCACCTCGTCGAGCAGCGACTGCGACACGCCCGACGCCTTCATGATGTGGGGCTGCTGGCCCAGGTACTGGGTGATCAGCATGCGCCCTCCGTCGAGCGCCTCGGTGCGCTCCGCCTCGGAGTCGCCCGTGGCCATCGAGCACACGATCAGCTGCGGCCGGTCGAGGTCATCGACGGTGCGCCCCACCCGGGCCGCGCCGTCGGCCAGGTGCTCCATGGCCTGCGCGTTGTACTGGGGCGAAACCAGGTAGTTGAACACCACGCCGTCGGCGATCTCCCCGGTCAGGGCCATCATCTTGGCGCCGGTTGCTCCGATGTAGATGGGGACGTCCTTGGGGCGGCGCTCCTGCTGGACATAGTCGAGCTCCACCCCGTCGAACTGCACGAACTCGCCCTGGTAGGTGACGGTCTGGTCGTTCAACAGGCCCCGGCACGCCTCGACGATCTCCCGCATCGCCTTCAGGGGGCGCACTCGGCTCACGCCCACCTTCGACGCCAGCGGCTCCCACCAGGCGCCGATGCCGAGGATGATCCGGCCCGGTGCCAGGTCGTCGAGGGTGGAAAAGGTGGACGCCAGCCTGGCCGGGTTGCGGGTCCAGCAGTCCACCACGCCGCTGCCCACCTTGATCGTGTCGGTGACGGCGGCGATCGCCGCCATGGGCACCACCGCGTCTCGCACCAGCCGGGAGTCGGCCTGCCAGACGGCATCGAAGCCCCTGGCCTCGGCGTACTGCGACAGTTCCATCGACTCGGCGAGAGTGTGGGCGTCCTGGATGTAGAGGGCCGCGGGCTGGGTCATGTCTCCTCCTCGTGGCGGTCGTTCGAGGCCGCCGGTCGTCTCACGGCATCTCCTCGAGCTTGGCGAACAGTCTGGTGGCCGCTTCGGCCGCTTTGGCCCTGATCTCGGCGGCGTCCACCCGGGCGGCCCGGCCGTCGCGCAGCACGGTCTCGCCGTTCACCGTCACCTCCAGGGCCCTGACGCCGGTGGTGAAGGCCAGCGACCACGGGTCCAATCGGTCGTACGACCAGACCACGGTGTCTCCGAGGGCCTCCGGGAAGAGCCGCCAGCCGGTCTCCAGCCAGCTCCATGCCGCCTCGGGAGTGGCGGTCACGTCGTCCTCGCGATGACGCACGTAGGCCACCTGGAACTCCTCGAGCATGGCCGCGCCGATCCCGTCGGTGCCCAGGGCCACCGGATTGGGCCGGGTTGCGGGCCGGGCGTAGCCGACCGCGTTGTTCATGTTCGATCGGGGGTTGTGCACGATCGTGCCGGGCAGGTCGCGGTCGAGGTGCACGGCGTGAACCACCAGCCAGTCGTCGCGGGCCAGCGTCTCCAGGCGGGACCCCGCAGCCAGGTCGGCGGTGCCCTCCGACACGTGGATGTGGACCCCGGCGCCGTGGTCGGCGGCCAGACCGGCCGCGGCCTCCAGCGTGTCGTCCGAGCAGGTGAAGGCGGCGTGGACGCCGACATGTCCCCGCCCCCCGGCCCGCAGGAACCGGTCGTTCTCGGCCAAGCCGGCCCGGGCGCCCGCCGATCCGTGCCGGTCGGTCACGCCGTAGGCGCAGTCCACTCTCACGCCCACCTCGGCGCACGCCCGGGCGATCACGTCGAGCGAGCCCTCGATGGCGTTGGGGGATTCGTGGTGGTCGATGATGGCGGTGGTGCCCGACTCCAGGGCCTCCAGCGCGCCGAGCTTGGCCGACCACTCGATGATGTCGAGGTCGAGGGCCCGGTCCAGGCGCCACCAGATCAGCTCCAGGATGTCGAGAAACTCGGTGGGGGTGCGGGGCGGCGCGGGCATCCCCCGGGCCAGCGCGGAGTAGAGGTGATGGTGGGCGCACACCATGCCGGGAGTGGTCCGGGCCGAGCTGCCGGCACTGGTGTCGACCGGGCCTGACCCGGCCGGGCCCGCGCCTGGGCTGACGCCGGCGGCGGGCGGGCTCACGATTGGGGCACTACCGGCTGATGAGTGTTGATGGGCAGGCGGTTGCGCCACTGGCCGTCCACCTGGCGCATGGCCTCAGCCACCGCGCCCGCGGTGGGCACCAGGCCGATCTCGCCGACGCCCTTGATGCCGTAAGGCGAGTCGGGCTGGGGGGCCTCGACGAGGATCACGTCCACCGGCGGCATGTCCTTGGCTCGGATGATGTCGAGCCCCCGCAGCGTGTCGAGGAGGGGCCGGCCGTCGGTGTCGCAGGGAAAGTCCTCGCTCAGCGCGTAGCCGAGGCCCATGTGGACGCTGCCCTCGACCTGGCCTTCGCACAGCAGGGGGTTGACGGCCCGGCCCACATCGTGGGCGGCCACAACCTTCTCCACCTTGCCGGTCTTCGGGTCGGCTATCACCATCTGGGCGGCGTAGCCGAAAGTGGAGTGGATGACCGGATTCTCCAGGCCGTCACTGAGCTTGTTGGTCCAGTCCACCCGGTACTCGCCCTCGTAGTCGACGCCGGTGAGACAGCCGCCGTCCCTGGCCGCCCGGCACGCCTCGGCGACCGACCCGGCCCCCATCAGCGTCCCCCGCGAGCCGGTGGTCTGGCCGGCGCCCAGCTCCCGGCTGGTGTCGACGTAGACCCTCACCTGGTCGGGTCGCACCCCAAGCTCTTCGACCGCCACCTGCAGGGCCACCGTGTGCACGCCCTGGCCCATCTCCGTCCAGCAGTGGCGTACCTCGACCACGGTGTCGGGCCCCGCCGGCGTTCCCGCGGGGTGGGCGGCGTCGGCCACGAAATGCACGACTGCCCGGCTGATCTCCTTGAACCCGTTGCCCAGTCCGGAGTTCTTGAGGCCCAGCCCGAGCCCGACGGCCTTGCCGGTCGCGATCGCCTCGTCGTAGGCCGGCTTGATGGCCTCCAGGCACTCCATCGCGCCGAGGCTGCCGCCGTCCATGATCTGGCCCGGACCCCAGACTGCGCCGGGGTACACCGCGTTGCGGCGGCGGATCTCCCAGCCGCTGATGCCCACCGCGTGGGCCAGGCGGTCCAAAGCGCCCTCCATGGCGAACTGGGCCTGGTTGGCACCGAAGCCCCGGAAGGCGCCGCAAACGCTGTTGTTGGTGCGGGCCGCCACCGCTTCGACGTCGACGACCGGCACCACGTAGGGGCCGCAGGCATGGCCGGCCGCTCGCTCCAGCACCTTCATCCCCACCGAGGCGTAGGGACCGGAGTCGCCCAGCATCCGGGCTCGCAGGGCCGTGAGCCGACCCTCGGCGTCGCAGCCCACCGCCAGCTCGATACGCACCGGGTGACGCTTGGGATGGACCAGCAGCGACTCCTCGCGCGAGAACGTTGTCTTCACGGGACGGTCCAGAAGCCAGGCCGCCAGCGCGGTCTGGGTCTGGTTGGAGCAGTCCTCCTTGCCCCCGAAGGCCCCGCCGTTGGCGACCTGCTCGGCCCAGATGCGGCTTCTGTCGATCCCGAGCACGGCCGCGGTCTGGTCGCGGTCGTCCCACACGCCCTGGCCGCCGGAGTACAGGTCCAGGCCGCGCTCGCCGTTGACGACCTTGGGCACAGCCAGGGTCGACTCGGGCTCCAGGAAGGCCTGCTCCACCCGCTGGGTCTGGAACGTCTCCCGCACGACGTGGGCCGACGCGGCTAGCGCATTCTCCACGTCGCCGCCCCGCGCGTAGGTCGACACGGACAAGATGTTGCCGTCCAGTCCCCACACCGCGTCCTCGGCGCCGTCGGCCACGGCCGCGGCCGGGTCGGTGATCGGGGGCAGCGGCTCGTAGACCACGTCGACCAACTCCGCCGCCCGGCGGGCCGTCTCGCGGCTGTCGGCCACTACCAGGGCCATGATGTCGCCCAAGTAGGACGTGCGGCCACCCTCGGGGATGAACACCGGCCAGTCCTTGTGGATCAGCCCGATACGCAGGTCGCCGGGAACGTCGGCTCCGGTGAACACGGCCACCACGCCCGGCACGGCCTCGGCCCGGCTGGTGTCGATGGAGACGACGTCGGCCCGGGCGTGCTCGGCCAGGTGCACCGCGCCGTGGAGCATCCCCGGCGCGGTCATGTCGTCGATGTAGAGCTTGTCGCCCAGGGCCAGGTCGGCGGCCTCGTAGCGGGCGGCCCGCGACCCGACGCCCTTGGCGATCTCGACCGCGGTGCCGTCGGATCCCGTCAGCCCGTCGGCACCGGTGGCCAGCATCTCCACCGCGTCGAGAATCTTCAGGTATCCGGTGCAGCGGCACAGATGGGCGCCGAGATGGCGTGAGGCCTGCTCCCGGGTCAGGGCGGCGCCCTTGTTGTCGATCAGCGCCTTGACCCGCATCAGGATTCCCGGGGTGCAGAAGCCGCATTGCACCGCCCCCGCGGCGCCGAAGGCGGCCGCGTAGCGGTGGCGCTCCTCGGCGCTGAGGCCCTCCGGGGTGACGATCTCCGCCCCCTGGGCCTTCTCCAAGGGGATCTGGCACGCCACCCGGGCCTTGCCGTTCAGAAGCACCGTGCAGCAGCCGCACTGGCCCGAGGGAGAGCAGCCGTCCTTGGCCGCCACCAGCCCCAGCTCCTCCCGCAGGGCGGCGAGCAGGTGGGGGTGGTCGCCGACCCGCACCGTCGAGCCGTTGCACATGAACTCCGTCACCGTCGGCGCGGCGGGTCCGGTTCGCTCTTGAAAATCAGTCATGATGCCCCCTCCACCATAGGCCGACGATACACCAATATCCCGCCCGCCAACATGCCGCCCGCCAATACGCCGCTCGCCGATATGGCGCTAGCCCGTCAGTGCCAGCGCTGTGCGGGCGTTCCCGCGCCGGAGGGTCGCGGCTCAGGCGTCCACGGTGACGGTGATGGTGTGCCAGCCCTCGGCGCCGTTGGGGGCGGGATCGACCTGCCGGCCGCTCTGGGTGATGCCGTCGCCGTCGGTGGCCCGCACCTGGATGCGGTGCCGGCCAGCGGTGGGCGTCCACTCGCGGTGCCACTGCACCCAGCTCTCGTCGCCCAGGGCTTCGCCAAGCTCGCAGGGCATCCAGCCCTCGTCGTCGATGTTCACCTCGACCCGCTCGATGCCGCGGGTCGGCGCCCAGGCGATGCCGGCGATCGGCGTTGTCTGCCCGGCCACGAGCCCGCGGCCGGCTGAGGGCACGTCGATGCGGCTCTGGGTCTTCATCGGCCCCTCCTTGGACCAGCCCCTCGGCACCCAATAGCCGTCGAAGCCGTCCCAGGTGGTCAGGTGGATCTCGTCGATCCACTTGACCGCCGAGACGTAGCCGTAGAGGCCGGCCACCACCAGCCGGGCCGGGAAGCCGTGGTTGGTGGGCAGGAACTCTCCGTTCATGCCGATGGCCAGGACGGCGTTGCGGCCGTCGTACACCAGCGGAGTCGGGAAGCCGGCCGTCCAGTCGTCCACCGACCGGCCCACCACCTGGTCGGCGCCCGGCTGCACCCCGGCCCGGTCCAGCAGCACCGACAGCGGGACCCCGGTCCAGACGGCGTTGCCGACCAGGTTGCCGCCCACCCGGTTCGACACGCACGACAGGGTGATCACATGGTCGGACAGGTCCATGGACTGGATCTCGTCGAACGTGATCTCGTAGGGGTTGTCGACCATGCCGGTGAAGCGGAGCCGCCAGTCGGCCGGGTCGACCTGGGGAACCTCGCCGAAGGCGGTGTCGATCCGGTAGAAGCTGTCGTTGGGCGTCACATACGGCGAGATGCCGGCCACGTCGTCATCGAGCGTGTCGAGCGCGGCCACCTGCTCCCGCACGGATGGACCCGCTGACGCCGGTGCGGCGGTGCTGGTGGTGGACGCCGGCGCCGCGGCCGCCTCTGTGGCCTCGGGCGCCCCTGTAGTGGACGGCGGTGTGGTCGTGGTGGCTGTCGCTGACCGCAGCGCGTTCGTCTCCAGGAACTGCTCCGCGGCCGACTGGCCCCGCAATGCCCGGCCCAGGCCGACCATGGCCAGCGCAGCCGCACCGGCGCCGGCTGCGTAAGCGAGAAAGGCCCGCCGCGTCCCCCTCTGGGTGCCGGGTGCATCCCATTCTTCACAAGTGGCCGAGAGGCCCAGCTCGGCGGTGGGCTGCTCGACCGCCGTTGCCAGCCGGGCTGGAAGAGGCGGCTCGGCCGCGAGGCCCGGCTCGGCGGCGGTTGGTGGTTCGACTGGTACGGCCGCGGCTGCCGGCGCCGGGCGTCGAACGGCGCGGCTCACAAGCAGCAAGGTGGTTCCCGCGGCGAGAGCAGCGGCGACCAGGCCCAAGATCCACGATCCCGCGGCCGGGCTCAGCGGGTTGCGGGCCGCGGCCCAGCCGCCCAGCAGGCCGAACAGTGCGAACCCGGCCACAGTCACGCTCGGGCGCCCTCGTACTGCGGAACGGCCCAGCACACCGCCGAGGACCAGTGCCCCAATGATGATGCCAGCAGTGAGCAGCGTCTTCTGGCTGGCACCGAAGTTGGCGATGCTGAACCTCACCACGTCGCCGGGGGTGTAGTCGCTGAGCAGCTCGCTCACCGCCACCACCAGCGACGGGATCGACTCGAATGCTCCCTCCACCAGCTCGCCGAACCCCAGACCGACGCCCGCGCCGGCCGCTCCGGCCAATGCGCCCATCAAGGAGGGCGCCGCGCCCGGCGGGGAGTCCAGATGGTCGCCGCTCGATTCTTGGTCCTTCACCGCTGTCCCTCGGGCGCCTCGGATCGACTATCTCGCCCGCCGAGATCGTACGCCTTTCGTGTGCGAGCGCGATGGGCCATAGTGAACGGATGGAGACGGGCCGCGCTCGCCGATGACGCACCAGTGACGGGCGATATCGGCGACCTGTACCGGTGGGGCTACGACGACCGCGTGGCTAGTTCCATCGAGCCCGGGACGCGGGTCGCCCGGGTGGTGCAGGTGGATCGGGGCGAATGCGATGTGGTGACGGCGAAAGGCGCGGTGCGGGCCGGCTCCGACTCGGTGCGGGCCCAGGCCGAGACCGCGCCCGTGACCGGCGACTGGGTTGAACTGGTTCCCGGAGACGGCATGCCGTTGATCGGCAGGGTGCTGCCCCGGCGCACGGCCCTGATCCGCCGGGACGTCGAGCGCGACCGGGAGCAGGTTCTCGCGGCCAACTGCGACATCGTGGGGATCGTTGCCGGGCTGGACCGCCCCTTGCCCCCGGGACGCTTCGAGCGCATGCTGGTGATGGCACAGGACAGCCGCGCCGCGATAGTGATACTCCTCACCAAGGCCGATGGGGCCGCTGACGCCGCCTCCGCGGCCGAGACGGTGCGGGCCGTGGCCGGCGATGTCGATGTGCTGACGCTGAGCGCTCGCAGCGGCTTGGGCCTCGACGATCTCCGGTCCAGGCTCGGCTCGGGCCGCACGCTGGCCCTCGTGGGTGCCAGCGGGTCGGGCAAGTCGACTCTGGTGAACGCGCTGGCCGGAGCTGATGTCCTCGCGACCGCCGGGGTCCGTCCCTCCGACCGGAGGGGCCGCCACACCACAGTGGCCCGCCGGCTGGTCCTCCTGCCCGACGACGGCGGGATGGTTCTGGACACGCCCGGTGTGAGGGCCCTCGGCCTGACCGACGCGCAGGAGGCGCTGAGCCGGGTGTTCAGTGACATCGAGGAATACGGCCGCAGCTGCCGGTTCGCGGACTGCGCCCACGGTGCCGAACCCGACTGTGCGGTGACCGCGGCCGTGGACAGCGGCGAAATGGATCCCCGACGAGTGGAGCGCTTCATCGCCTTGCGCGGCGAAATTGAGCGGCAGCGGGCCCGCGAGGCGGCCCGGGCTCGCTCATCCCGCCGCGGCCGCCGCTGACCCGACTCTGTCAAGTGCCGGTCGGGAGGCGGCGGCGGTCTATCTTTCCGGTCGCGTTGCGGGGCAGCTCGTCCACGAGGTTCAGGGCTTCGGGCAGCTTGTGGCGGGCCAGGGCCCGGGATCCGAAGGCTCGCAGGTCCTCCAGTGTGGGAGGGCTTGCGCCCTGGAGCGGCACCACCACAGCCACACCGATCTCGCCCATCACCGGATCGGGACGCGCCACCACTGCCACGTCCTGCACAGCGGGGTGCCCGGCCAACACGCTCTCGACTTCGGCGGGATGCACGTTGTAGCCGCCCCGGATGAACATGTCGCTCAACCGGCCCGCGAGGCGGTAGAGGCCGTCGGCGCCCACCGTGGCCAGGTCCCCGGTGCGCAGCCAACCGTCCACCAGTGCCTCGGAGGTGGACTTCGGGTCGCGCCAGTACCCCGACATCACCGCGGGAGACTTGAGCCAGAGCTCTCCCGTCTCGCCGGGATCGAGCTTTTTTCCCGCTGGATCTTTGATCTCAGCCTGCACGCCCCGCCGGGGCCGGCCCACCGAATGGCAGGCCTCGTCATCGTCGGCGTCCAGCGCGGTGCCCAGCCCGACGCCGCCCGACTCGGTGGACGAGTACCGGATCGAGTATGGGGCACCGAATCGCTCACGGGCGGATTGCACCAGCTCCGGCGCCGACGGGCCCCCGCCCGCCACCACCGCCCGCACGGCTGAGAAGTCCAGCAGGGTTGATGACGGGTGCCGGACCATGAGAGCGATCTGCGGGGCCACGCCGATGACCGCGGCCATTCGATGGCGAGCAATCAGCTTCAGGGCAGATCCGGCCGACCAGCGCTCCAACAGATGCGTGGTCCGCCCGCACGCCAGCATCCACGGGAGCTTCGTCATGAAGGCGACATGGGCGAACTGGGTGGACGATATTCCGTGGCCGGCACCCCAATCGCCGCCCTCGTCGATCTGGGCCACCGCTCGCAGCTGACGATTGCCGAACCAGGCCGCCTTGGGCTCACCCGTTGAGCCCGACGTGAAGCAGATGCACACGGGACGCCCGTCGTCGGGACCGGCCGCGAGGCCGGCCAGGGCCCGCTCGGACACGCCCGCGCCGGAGCGCAGCGAGCCGCCTGCGGTGGCCGGATCGCCCCCTCCCTCCAACTGCTCCACCGGGGTAGCGGCACCTGGGCCCGCGAGGTGAACGAGCTGCGGGTCCACCACGACCAGGTCGGCACCCAGCCGGTCGAGGCAGCCGGACGCTTCGGCAGCGGTCAGCAGCGGGTTGATCCCCGCCGTGACGGCACCTATGCGAGCCGCGCCAAGGTAGATGGCCACATAGTCCACATCGGAGGGCAGCACCAGGCCCACCACCGAACCCTCGCCCAGCCCGCGCTCGTGCAGTCCGGCCGCGACCTGCTGAGCGGCCTGTTCGAGCTCCTCGAAGCTCGTCGCCCGGCCGCCGGCGCTGATGAAGGCCGGCCGCTCCGCGTAGTCGTGAGCAGCCTGCTGAAGGGTTGCCGTCAGCACTCAGTTCCTGACGTTGACGCTGAGGGTGTGCCAACCCTCGGCACCGTTGGGTCGGGGCCTCACGTTCCTCCCGCTCTGGGTGTAGCCGCCGCCGTCGGTGGCCCGTACCTGGATCTGCTGCTGGCCCGGGTTGGAAGGAGTCCACTCCCGGTGCCACTGAACCCAGCTCTCGTTGCCCAGAGCCTGGCCGAGGCGGCACGGCACCCAGCCCTCATCGCCGATCCTCACCTCGACGCGCTGGATGCCCCGAGTCGGTGCCCAAGCGATGCCCGCCACCGCAGTGGCTTGGCCGACTCTGAGCGTCGACCCGCCCTTGGGGACGTCGATCCGGCTCTGCGTCTTGATCGGACCCAGCTTGGACCAGCCCCGCGGCACCCAGTATCCGTCGAAGCCGTCCCAGGTGGTGAGGTGGATCTCCTCGAGCCACTTCACCGCCGACACGTAGCCGTACAGGCCCGCTACCACGATGCGGGCCGGGAATCCGTGCCGCAGGGGCAGGGGCTCGTTGTTCATGCCGATGGCGAGGATGGCATTGCGTCCGTCGTAGGCCGCGGTGGTGGGGAACCCGGCAGTGAAGTCGTCCACCGAGCGCCCCACGATCTGCTGGGCGCCGCGCTGGACGCCGGCCCGCTGGAGCAGCACGTTGAGAGGGACGCCGGTCCACACGGCATTGCCGACGAGGGTCCCTCCCACGACGTTGGACACGCAGGAGAGCGTGATCACGTGGTCGGAGAGGCGCATGGCCCGGATGTCCTGGTACGTGAGTTCGTAGGGATTGTCAACCAGCCCGGTGATGCGCAGCCGCCAACGGTCCGGATCAACCTGCGGGACCGTCAAGGCGGTGTCGATGCGGTAGAACTCGTTCCTCGGCGAGATCGGGGTGACGTAGGGCGAGATGCCAGGGACCTCGTCGTCGAGCGTGTCCAAGTGGGCCACCTGCGGATGCGGCGACGACTGCCGCGGCTTCTGTGTGGTGGTGGCTGCGGCTTCTTCGGGGGGTTGTGTGGTGGTGGTTGCGGCTTCTTCGGGGGGTTGTGTGGTGGTGGCTGCGGCTTCTTCGGGGGGTTGTGTGGTGGTGGTTGCGGAGTCTTCTGGTTTCTGGGTTGTGGTGGTTGCGGAGTCTTCTGGTTTCTGGGTTGTGGTGGTTGCGGAGTCTTCTGGCTTCTGGGTGGTGGTGGGAGCCGGCTCCGGTTCGGCAAGATCAGTGCCCGGCTCCGTGCTGGTTGGAGCGGCGGCCTGCTCCGAGCTCGGAGTCGGTGCCTCTTGGCTGACGGAACCGGCCTGCTCGTCGAGACCTTCGATCTCGATGCCTTCTGGGATCTCGATGACGGTGTCTTCCAGGCCCTCGATCCCGATGCCTTCTGGGATTTCGATGACGGTGTCTTCGAGGCCTTCAATGGCGATGCCTTCTGGAACCTCGATGGCAGCGTCGGCGTCGGCGGTCGTCGTACCCGCCGCCGCGCCGGACGCCGGTTCCGGATCCCTCGACGGGAGCGCGTAGAGCTCTCGAGCCTTCTCCGCGGCGGACGGTCCCCGCAGGCCCCGGCCCAGTCCGACCAGGCTGAGGGCGGTCACCGCGGCGCCGCCGGCGTAGGCAAAGAACGCTCGGCGGGGGCCGGCCCGCTCGCGCCGGCCGTCAGGGTCCTCTGCCCCCTCGGCATGCTCCGCTCCGTCGGCGTGTGCCACTCCGCCGGCCGCCCGCTGGCGCGCCCCCGCTGCCCGGCTCACCAGGAACAGGGTCGTGGCTGCGGCCAGCACGGCGGCCGCCAGGGCCACAATCCAGGACGCCAGAGCAGGGCTCAGGGGGTTGCGGGCCGCGGCCCAGCCGCCCACCAGCCCGAATGCCGCGAAGCCTCCGACGGCCACGCCGCGGCGGCCTCTGGCCGCGGCGCGGCCCAGCAGCCCGCCGATGGCAATCGACAGGACGACGATTCCTGCTGTGAGCACCGTCTTCTGGCTGGCGCCGATGTTGGCGATGCTGAAAGCCACGACATCGCCGGGCGTGTAGTCCGTGACCACCTCGCCCACCGCGATCACAAGCGACGGGATGGACTGACTCAGACCTCCGACCAGCTCACCGAAGCTCAGCGCCACCGCTGCGCCCAGGGCTCCGGCGATCAGGCCGGCCAGTCCCGCCGCACCAGGGCTGCCCCCGGGCGGAGCTTCGGCTGTCGGGACCTCGCCGGGGTCGGCCACGGCTGCGATTGTACGCTCGGGGCATATGGACTTCCGGTCTGCGCCAGCGCTGGCCGCCTTCGCCGAGGAGGTCAGGACCTGGCTCGAGGAGCACCTCGTCGGCGAGTTCGCCCGGTACCGCGGCCGCGGCCTCACCGGGCAGGACGACGTGCCGGTCGACGTGCAGATCGCCTGGGAGCGCGAGCTCGCATCGGGCGGATGGCTGGGGCTCGACTTCCCGGAATGGATCGGGGGGCTGGGCTGCACTCTGGCCGAGCAGGTCGTGTTCTTCAACACCTATACCGAGGCCCGCGCCCCGGGCCGCATACCCAACGTGGGCGTGATGCTGCTGGGCCCCACCCTGATGGCGTTCGGATCAGTCGAGCAGCAGCAGCGCTTCGTGCCCGCCATTCTGGCGGGAGACGAGCTGTGGTGCCAGGGCTACTCCGAGCCCGGCGCGGGCAGCGACCTCGCCGCGGTGGCCACGAGAGCCGACCGGCGCGGCGGCCATTGGGTGATCAACGGCCAGAAAGTGTGGACCTCCCTGGCCCAGCACGCCGACTGGATCTTCCTGCTGGCCCGCAGCACAGCGGGATCGCAGCGCCACGCCGGGCTCAGCTACCTGCTGGTGCCCATGGACCAGACCGGGATCGAGATCCGTCCCATCGTCCAGATCAACGGCGGCGTCGAGTTCAACGAGACGTTCTTCAATGACGCCGTCACCGACGCGGACCTTGTCGTGGGCGGAGAAGGCAACGGCTGGAAGGTGGCCATGGGCACGCTCGCCTTCGAGCGGGGGGCGAGCACGCTGGGGCAGCAGCTCAGCTTCCGCCAGGAGTTCGACTCGCTGGTGTCGGAGGCCAGAGCGTCGGGGCGCCTCCGATGCGGCGTGCTGCGCTCGGAGCTTGTTCAGCGCCACATCGAGCTCGAGATCCTGCGCTACAACCAGCTGCGGTTGCTGACCTCGCTCACCCACGATCGGCTTGCCGGGCCGGAGCAGTCGATCGGCAAGCTCTACTGGGCGTCGTGGCACCAGCGGATGGGTGAGCTGGCCATGGGCGTCCGGGGCGCGGCGTCGATGGTGGCCGATCCGGGCGAGGGCGCCCATGCCGGCGAGGGCGGGCTCGACTACCGGCTCGACCGCTGGCAGCGAACGTTCCTGTACTCGCGGGCCCACACCATCTACGGGGGAAGCAACGAGATACAGCGCAACATCATCGGGGAGCGGGTCCTGGGTCTGCCGCGGGAGCCACGGTAGGCGCCCTCCGGTCGGTACTCTTCACCCCGGCAGAATTGCTAGCGGAAGGGGAAGCGATGGGCCGCATCAGCAACACCTGGCATCTGGCCAAGGTTTCATGGTCGGTGCTGAAGAAGGATCGAGAGCTGCTGTGGATGCCGGTGCTGTCCTTTCTTGCGTCGGCCGTGGTGATAGCCATCGTGATCGCGCTCACGTTCCTCACATTGTCGACCGAGTCCTCACACGGCCAGACCACCATGGAGTTCAACCCGGCGATGATCGTGGTCTACGTGGTGGCCGCCATGGTCTTGGGCATCATCGCCGTGTTCTTCAACGGCGCCCTGGTCGCCGGCGCCCACGAGAGGCTCACCGGGGGCGATCCGACGGTGCGCAGCGCCATCGGCCGGGCGTTCGCCCGCATCCCGGGCCTGGTGCCGTGGGCGATCCTCACCACCACGGTCGGGCTGATACTTCAGGCGCTGAGGGAACGAGCCGGCTTCCTGGGACGGATCGTCACCCACATGCTGGAGATGGCCTGGGAGGTGGTGACCTTCCTTACCGTGCCCGCAATCGTCATCGACGACCTGGGGGCCATAGCCGGTCTCAAGCAGTCGGCGTCGCTGCTGCGCCGCACATGGGGCGAGAACATCGTGGCCCGCGTCGGGTTCGGCCTCCTCGGCTTCGTTCTGATCATCCCCGCGGCAATCGTGGCCGGGCTCCTTATCGCATCGGGCTGGCAGCCGCTGATGGCGGTGGGCATCATCGTCGCCGCGGCGTGGGTGGCGGTGGTAATGGTGGTGCTCACCGCTCTGAACGCCATCTTCCAGACGGCGCTCTACCTCTACGCCACCACCGGGACGCGACCGTCCGGCTTCGAGCAGGCCCCGCTGGAGCAAACCTTCGCCCCCAAGTAGCGTCGGCCTCCCCGAGGAGCCGTCGGGCCGGAGGCGGCTCGGCCCCGGCAGTGGGCCGCGGGCTAGGCGACGGTGTCCGCCAGGCCCCAGTCGAGTGCTGTGAGCGCGTCGAGTTCGGCGTTGGTGAGCAGCCACCACAGCGTGCGCTGGCGACCGATGCGGGCCGGGATGCTGACCGTGCCGCCCGCGCCGGGAATCAGGCCCATCGACAGCTCTGGGAGCCGGAACCGGGCCCGCTCGGTGGCCTTGACCGTGTCGCAGAACGCGGCCAGCTCGACGCCGGCGCCAACGCAGGCTCCGTCGATCAAGGCAGTCGTGCGGTGGGCGATGGAGGCCAGCCAGGGCGCGGCGTTGGCCCGGCTGCGAATCAAGTGGGCCGCAGCCGGGTCCGAGACCGTGCCGAACTCGGCCGGGTCGCCTCCCGCGCAGAAGTTGTCTCCCGCGCCGGCGAGGACTACCGGCCGGTCATCCGCGCCCGCCTGGAGGGCCTTGAGCACGTCCACGAGTTGATCTCGCATGGCTGCGTCGAACAGGTTGAACAGGCGGGGACGGCTGAGCCGCACCGTCACGGAGGAGCCGTCGTCGATCACTTCGATGCGGGGTTGATCGGCGTCCTTCCGGCTCCGACGGCCCTGCTGCGCCAGCCAGCGGGCGTGTTCGGGGCCGGCCTGGAGAGTGGCGTACGCCAGGCTCTCGACCAGCAGGGCATCGGCCAGGTCGAGCCTGTCGTTGCGGCGGAGCGTCTGGGCGGCCACCACCGAGGCCTGCGGGTTGGCCCGCAGCCCTTCGAGAACCCGGCCGGGTTCGTCGAGCACGAGATCCCACGCTCCGCCCCCGGCACCCACTGCGACCGACACCACCGGGAGCGCGGCCAGCGCGGCGCCCACATCGTCGGCGGCATCGTCGCCCACGTCCACGATCACCGCGGGCATGCCGGCCGCGGCCGCGATCTGGTCCAGCACCAGCCGGTCGAAGTCGACGGACACAGCCGCGGGCCTGAGCTCCTCCAACGGCCAAGCCATGCCGCGTGCGGAACCCACCGTCGCCAAGGTAGCCGACCATGACTCAGCCGGGGATGAGCGTCCGCCCCGGACCGCGGGGCGCGCCACAGGGCCCCGGTGGGGCAGATGGTGATGCGGGGATCCGCTCCCGGACCGCGGGCGCGCCACGGCCTCGACCCGATGACGTCGGGGGTGGACTCTGCTGCCCGGCTGACGGCTGGGGCAGCGCTCAGCCGGACGGCGCGGCCGGCTCGGAGGCTACGAAGCGCTGGCGCAGTTCCCGGCGCAGCAGCTTGCCGGTGTCGTTGTACGGCAGTTCGTCGACGAACTCCACCCGGGCCGGCACCCGGCTCGATCGCAGCCGGGTCCGGACCAGTTCCCGGAGGTCTTCCGCGGTCGGGACGGGAGAGCGGGTGACTACGCAAACCGCCACTTCCTCGCCCCATTCGCGGCTGGGCAAACCGAACGCGGCCGCGTCGACAACGGCGGGATGGGTCAGCAGCGCGTCCTCGATCTCGCCGGGCGACATGTTCTCGCCGCCCCGGATGATGATGTCGTCGTTGCGCCCGTGGACCCACAGGTAGCCGGCATCGTCGGTGTGTCCGCTGTCGCGGGTGCAGAACCAGCCGTCGCCGTCGAGCTGCGACCCGCCCTCGGCGTATTCGCCGGACACCTGCTCGCCCCTCACCCAGATCTCCCCGGCCGCCCCGGTCTCCGCCTCGGCGCCGTCGTCGCAGCGCACCGAGATCTCCACTCCCGGCAGGGGCCGCCCTGCGGAGGTGAGCCTGGCTCTCTCATCAGGATCGTCGGAGGCGGCCCACCGCCGGTGATCGTCGGGACCCATCACGCACACGGTGGAGCTGGTCTCGGTGAGCCCGTAGGCGTGGGAGAACCCTGCGGCCGGGAACAGCTCCAGCGCCCTCTCCACCACGCTGCGGTGCGACTTGCCCCCTCCGTAGGACACGAAGCGGACCGACTCGAGAGCCTCGCCCCGGCGGTCGAGAGCCTCGACGATGCGGGCCAGCATCGTGGGCACGAGCATGGCGTGGGTCACGCCCTCGGCTCGGACCAGGTCGATCCAGGAGTCGGCGTCGAACCGTCGCAGGGGCACGATCCGGCGCCCGGAGTAGACCTGCGACAGCTGCGCAGCCACTGAGGCGACGTGGTAGGGCGGCACCGCCATGATGTGAGCCTCGTCCGTGCCGGCCGACGCGAACTCGACCGTGGCGAACACGTACGACACCAGGTGCCGGTGGCGCAGAACGGCGGCCTTGGGCGGGCCGGAGGTGCCGCTCGTGTACAGCAGCACCGCGGCGGCGTCGGGGTCCATGGCCCAGTCGCCGACCTCGGCGGGATCGGCGCCCCCGGCTGGGTCGTCGAGCAACTCGTCCCGTTCGATGATCTCCAGCCCGTCCACCCCGGCGAGCCGCTGCGCGCCGGACGTGTCGGCCACGGCCACCGCGGGCGCGGCCCGCCCGGCCAGCCTGCGCAGATCGCCGTCGGCGAGCCGGTAGTTGATCGGCACATACGGAACGCCGCCCCATGCTGCTCCGAACAGGGCGACCGGCAGAACGGCGCCGGGCTCGTCGCACAGCACCAGATGCTCGACCTGAGACGCCCGCAGCCGTCCTGCCAGCGCGGCGGTGCGGCTCATCAGCCCGTCGCAAGTGATGCCCGCGTCCCGCGTTCCCACCGCCGCCCGACCGGCCATGGCGGTGGCCGCCATCTCCAGCAGCATCATCAGGTTCATGCGAACGTCTCCGTCCGGGACCAGGGGCCGGCCCGGTCATCGGCACCGCGACGGCGGTTCACGGGCGGCCCTTGCCGTTCAGTCCGAGGCTGGCAGCGGCTTGGTAACTTTCACCCCCAGCGCAACGCCGCCGAGGGCAAGGCTCCCTGGGCCGGCCTTGGTGCACAGCACCTCGACGGTATCGTCATCGTCGCCGTAGCGCTTTCCGAGGAGTGTTCCCTCCGACGCGTCGGCGCTGGGCTCTCCCGATCGCTCCGCCGATCCGGCCGCCACCATCGGCGCGCCGCCGCAGGTCAGTTCGGCCGATCCTGTGCCCTTCACCACGATCACCTCGGTGGCGCACACTGTGCTCTGAAATCGGGCCCCTGGCCGCAGTTCCACCATGTTGTCCTCCTGCCGCGAGTCGTCTCGGTGCGGGATGGTGCCCGCTGGCTGTCCATTCTGACCCGCCGATGGCGGTCGCCCAACTGTTGACGGCGCAATGGGGACGGAGCCGTTGGCAGTCGCTCGCCGAACTTGGGCTTCAGCCTGCCGGGTGGTGACTGGTGCGGAGCCCCATGCCGCGTTCGGTTCGCCATCGGCGCCAGCGGGCTCGCAGCTCGGGTCGCCCGATCAGCAACTCCAGAACGACCGCCACGATCAGGACGATGCCCGTGGCCAGCGTCAAGATATAGAAGGGTGCCCCGCCCAGGCTCAGGCCGCTGTTGATGAAGCGCAGCGTCAAGGCGCCGATGGCGATGCCGAACACCGATCCTCGGCCGCCCAGCAGGCTCACGCCGCCGATCAGGGCCGCGGTGGCCGCGGGGAGGAGAAGAGTCTCGAACGCAGCCGGCCCCGCACTGCCGGACTTGATCGACGTGAGCGCGCCGGTCACTGCAGCCAGAGCCCCCGAGAGGGCGAAGGCCAGCACCAGCGGGCGCACCAGCGGAACGCCGGCCGCGATCGCCTCCTGCCGCCCGCCGCCGACGGCGTAGATCTCCCGCCCGAAGCGGGTGTTGATCAGAAAGAGGGCCACACCGACGAAGCAGGCCAGAGTGACCAGGCTGAACGGCGAGAAGATCCAGAGTTGTCGACGCACCGTGTGAGCGATCTCCAGGTTCCCCATCACAACGGTGTTCTCCCCGGAAATGATGAAGGCCAGGCCGCGCAGGCCGATCAGGGTCCCCAGAGTGAACACCAGCGATTGAATCCTCAAGCGGTAGATCAGGTATCCCTGGAAGCTGCCGTAGGCGATGCCGATCAGGGTCGCGAGCAGCACCGTCGGTATCAGTCCGATCTCCTCCACCACGGACACCGAGATGATTCCTGCGACCGCGGCGGCCGATCCCACGGAGAGGTCGAGCTCTCCGGCGATGATTGTCACGCCGACGGCCAGAGCTGCCAGTCCCAGAAAGGCGAAGCCTTCAAAGATGGTGAACACGTTGTTGGTTGTGAAGAACCGGTCGTCGCGCCAGGAGAAGACCAGGAATACCGCGACGAAGAGGCCGAGACGGGCCCATGCCGTCGGGTCCACCCGCTGGATCGATCTCATGTCATCTGCCTCCGGTTGCGGAGCACCGTGAAGGCGCTGACGCTGACCAGGATGGCCAGACCGACGAACAGGATCCGAACCCCGAAGCTGAAGCCTCGCAGGACCATGAGGTTCTGGAGGCCGGCGATGAACACCGCGCCGACCGCGGTCCTCAGCGCCGAGCCCTCTCCGCCCTGGATGGCGGCCCCGCCCACGAGGATGGCGGCGATGGAGTCGATGTCGGCGCCGTCGAACTGATCGAGCCTCCCCTGACCGAACTGGGCGGCGGTGAAGATCCCGGCCAGGGCGGCGCCGAGCGACGACACCGTGAACACGTAGAGGGTGATCTTGCCGGGGCGCAGCCCCGAGGCGGCCGCAGCCAGCCGGTTGGCGCCCACCAGGGTCAATTCACGGCCGAACCGCGTGCGGGCCAGGACCGTTGCGGCCAACACCGTGATCAGTATGAAGGTCCAGGTCTGGGTGGGGATTCCCAGAGGCCGGGACGTACCGATCCAGTCGGCCGCGTCGGTACCGGTTCGCACCGTCTTGTTGTCGGTCAGCCAGGCGCCCGTCCCGAACAGGACCGCTCCCACGGCCAGCGTCACCACGATCGGGTTCCCGCCCAGCGCCACCGCGCCGCCCTGGACGGCGCCCACAGCCGCCGCGATTCCGAAGGTGACGAGAACCGATAGCCACACCGGCCATCCCCAGCTCATGAAGGCGGCGAAGCCGATGGCGGCCATGGCCGCGGTCTGGGACACGGACAGCGAGAAGAAGCTGCCGGCCATGGTGATGCCGGTCATGGTCACCGCGATGATCCCGATGAGGGCGGCCGAGCGCACGATGCTCTGGACGTTGCGGTACGTCACGAACTCGGGCGTGGTCAGCCACCCCACCAATGCGAGGCCCGCGACGGCCCCCACCACCGCGAGGGGCACTGATGCCTGGCGCCACGACCAGGCGACGCTGGTGTCTGCGCTGCTCATCAGGCCGCCTCTTGCGGATGGGTGATCTCCCTGGTCAGGAGAAGGGAGTCGGTGTCGGTGCGGCGGCGGACGCTCACCTGTGTCCCCTTGAAGTAGGCGACGACCGTGTCGGCGAGGCCGAGGATCTCCTGGCTGTCCGATGTGGCGATGACGATGGCCGTGCCCTGTTCCGCGATGGTGCGGAGGTGGCGGTAGATCTCCGCTCTGGCGCCCACGTCGACACCCCGGGTGGGTTCATCGATCAGCAGCACCTCGAGCGGGTGGCCCGTCCACTTGCCGACCGCGATCTTCTGCTGGTTGCCGCCGCTCAGAGCGCCCGCGACCGATCCCAGGCGGAGCCGGTCGATCGTGAAGGTCTCGGCGATGCGGTCGCTCATCGACCGCTCGGCACGCGGCCTGAGCCATCCGGCCGTCGTCACATGGTCGAGGCTCGGGGAGGTCAGATTCTCGACCACGCTGCGCTGCAGGAACAGGCCGTCGCGTTTGCGGTCCGACGAGCTGTATCCGATTCCGCAGCGGATGGCCGCCGCCGGCGAGGTGGGCGGAACAGTGCGCCCGGAGACCGCAACCGTGCCCGACACTCGGGGCTGGTGGCCGGCTACTGCCCTCAGGACATCGCTGGCGCCGCTGCCGAGCTGGCCGGCCAGCCCCACGATCTCGCCCCTGCGAACCTCCAGGTTCACAGGCTCGGTCACGTTGTCGGTCATCAGGTTCTGGATGTGCAGGACGGTTGTTCCGGGGGCGGTGGCTCGCTCCGGGAACAGACCCTCCAGCGTTCCCCCCAGCATCATGGATATGAGCTGGTCGAGAGTGAGGCCGCCGGTCGCGGTCGGGGCGCTGGACCTGCCGTCGCGGAACACCGTCACCCGATCGGCCAGGTCGAAGACCTCGTCGAGGCGATGGGTCACGTAGATGATCGAGCGGCGCTGCTCCCGCAGGGAGCGGACCACCGTCTTGACTCTCTGTATCTCCCGGTCCGCGAGCGCGGCGGTCGGCTCGTCGAATATCACCACACGGGCGTCGCGGGCCAGCAGGCGGGCCACCTCGATCAGCTGTCGTTCCGCCACCGAGAGATGCTCGACCGGGACGCGGGGATCCAGTTCTGTGAGGCCGACCTGCTCCAGATAGGGCGCCGCGGCCCGGGCCAGGGCCCCCGGCCGGGTTCTCCATCCCCTTCTCGTGTCGCCCAGGAAGACGTTGTCCGCGATGGAGAGACTGGGAACCAGGGAGAGTTCCTGCTGGACGACCGCGATTCCGGCGTGCTCGGACTGGGTGGAGCCTCCGAACTGGACGTCGCTGCCTCCCAGGCGGATCCTGCCCGAGTCGGGCGGGTACATGCCGGCGAGGATCTTGACCAGGGTGCTCTTGCCGGCGCCGTTCTCGCCGACGAGGGCCATCACCTCGCCGTGTCCAACCTCGAAGTCGGCCCTGTCCAGCGCCTGGATCGAGCCGAAGGCCTTCGAGAGTGCGTCGACCCGCAGGTATGGCTCGGACGAGGTTCCCGCGCTCAGTCTTGCCACGCCTTCCCGGCGATCCAGGCCTCCATCCCTTCCTTGCGGGACGACTCGATGAACTCTAGGCGCGCCCCGTACATGTCGTGGGGCGCGGTGTAGGTGGCCAGGATCCGGTCCTCGGGCGTGTACTGGGTGGCCTCCTTGCCGATGCCCAGCTCCCTGAGACGCTCCACCAGGGCCTCGGGGTCGTCCTCCCACAGGCCGATGTGGTGCAGGCCCTCCTGGGCTCGACCGTAGATGCCATCGTTGTCCTGCGATTCGAGGAGCTCGAGGTAGGGCGGGCCCTCGACTGACCAGGTGATCCGCAGGTCAAGCGCCTCGACGATCTCCCCCTGCTCGAAGCGGTCAACATGAGCGATCTCGGGATCCTTGAACGTCAGCCCGAGGACCTCCGAGAAGCGTTCCATGGCCTCTTCCAGGTTTTCGACGAGGATCCCCACATGGCACAGGTCGCTGGCTGTCATCGGCGCGGTCCTTTCTTGGCTTGCGCTGCTCGCGGAGCGATGCGGCTGTGGTCCTCCCGGCGGGGCGGACCGAGACAGCAGGCCGGCCCTCGTGGGCCGGCCTGCCGTCCGGTCATTGGAGTCAGTCGATGCGGACTGGTCGTTGACCGATCAGTACACGCAGAGGTCTTCGACCCCGAATCCCTCCACTGTCACCGACTCGATCTCGTTGGTGTCGGTGAAGGCCGGGCTGCGCACCGGCGGGTTGGGGATGAAGTTGTTGAAGCTCGCCAGAGAGCCACTGGTCAGGTACTCGTCCAGTGTGTTGATGCTGAAGACGCCCTCGAGCCGGGCCGCCTGCAGGCCCGTCGCGAACTCCTTGCCGTTCTCGAGGAACTCGAGGTTGCCGTGGCACGTGCCACCCACAACCATGATGTCCTCGCCCGGCGCGTAGCCCTCCTCCTCGAGGGCGTGGATCACGCCTTCGGCCAGCGCCGAGTTGTGGGCATACACGAGATCTATCCCGTCGCTGCGATGAGCGGCCACGAGCTGCTTGGTTGCGTCGTAGCCCTCCGCCGGTCCGAAGCCGGCTTCGACCTCGCCGAGCACGCTGATGCCGGCACCCTCGAGGATCGGCCGTGCGGCATTCGAGCGGTCGATTCCTGCCTGGTATCCGGCCACGAATCCGATGATGATGGCGTTGCCCCCGTCGCTGTGCAGTTCCGCTCCGGCTGCCGTCATGGCGTCGCGGGCCTCGACCACGAGGTCGGCGGCCACTTCGCCGTTGAGGATGTCGTTGACCCCGGCGTAGCCGACCACGAACTGCTCGGATCCTGGGAAGGGGAGCTGGTTGGTCTGGATCACCGGCACGCCGGTGTCGGCCAGCGCTTGCAGGGAGGCCACGCCGGCTTCGTTGTCCGACGGCCACCATGCGTAGGCGACCACACCCTCGGCGGCGCCGAGTTGCTGCTGCACCTGGGTGTCCTGCTCGGCCTGGTCGAAGTTGTTCTCGATGATGATCAGCTCATAGCCGAGCTCGGCAGCGGCTTCCTCGGCGCCCCGACCCCACTCCGCGATGTAGGTGTTGGTGGTGGTCGGGATGAAGGCGACGATGGTGTTGCCCATCTCCTCCTCGGCCTCCGTTGTGGTCGGTGCCGCGGTTGTGGTCGGTGCCGCGGTTGTGGTCGGTGCGGCCTCCGGCTCATCGTCGTCGCCGCAGGCGGCAGCTACCAGCGCGAACACCGCCAGCACCGCCCCCAATACAGGTACGAACCGTCGCTTCATGGACTAAACCCCCTTGAATAGAAGACGCCCAAGAAGAACTTGCACCTCCATGGACGCACGGCGACGCTACTTGGGCGGATTCGAGGCTTACAAACTCAGGGCTACAGGCCGAGCGGATAGGCGCACGATCCAGCCCATACGAGCGAGGCCGTGGCCCGAGCGGCCCTCAGGTCGCAGCGAACAAGAGCGGGAATGACACCGCAGCGAAGCGATCGTGTCCCGCCTGTTCGCGCTGGCTCCTAGGCGTTGGAGCGCTCGGATCGCAGGTGCTCGGCCACAGCTGACATGTCGTGGTCGCCGAAACCGGCCTCGATGGCTTCCGCAATGACCATCCGGTTGAGCTCACCCTGCGGAAGGGCCGCGCCGACGCTCTCGGCCAGCGCCAGGGCCAGGTCCAGGTCCTTGCGGGCCAGGACCATCCGGAAGGCAACGGGAACCTCGCCGGGCTTCAGGAAGGCCTCCTGTCGGTAGTGCACGAACGGGGCCGCGATGGCGCTGTTGGCGAAGACCTCGTAGGCGCGAGCCCGTTCGATCCCGGCCGCCTCGGCGAGGACGAGAGCCTCCGAGACCGCTTGGCCGAGCCCGTAGACGATCGAGTTGACAGCCAGCTTGATGGTGGCGCCCGAGCCCACCGGCCCCATGTGATAGATCCGCGCGCTCATGGTTTCGAGCACGGGTCGGGCCGTCTCGATGTCGCGCGCCTCGCCTCCGGCCATGACCGTCAGGGTTCCTGCTTCGGCGAGCGCCACGCTTCCCGATACGGGAGCGTCGATGAAGCTGCTCCCCGCGCCGGCCACCGCGGCGGCCAACTCTGCGGCTTGGCCCGGGCTTATCGTGCTCATGTCCACGCAGACGGTTCCGGCTCGAAGCGACCGCGCCATGCCGCACGGGCCCGTGTATAGATCCAGCAGCACGTCGCCGTCGGCCACCATCGTGATCACGACTTCAGCTTCTGCGGCGAGGATCGCCGGCGAAGCGGCCACCCGGGCTCCGCTGCGGTCGGCCAGAGTCTCGGACTTGGAGGCCGTGCGGTTCCACACCACCAGCGGGAAGCCCGCAGCCGCGATGTTGGTCGCCATGGGAAGTCCCATGCTTCCCAACCCAACGAAACCGACCGTGGTCCCGCTCATACTTGCCCCCGTTTCTCGGTTGTCGGCGATCCGTTGTCAGTCCAGGGTCTTCTCGACCACTTCCACGATGCGCGACACGGACGGGATGGTGGCGTCCTCCAGGCAGTCGGCCGAGGGCAGCGGGATGTGATCGGTGGTGATTCGGATCACCGGCTGGTCCAGATCGAAGAAGGCTTCCTCCATGACTATGGAGGCCACTTCGGCGCCCCATCCACACAAGCGGGGGTTCTCCTCGACAGTGAAGACCCGGCCCGTCTGGCTGCAGGCGGCCAGCAGCGTCCGGGTGTCCAGGGGCACCAGGCAGCGCAGGTCGACCACGGTGGCCTCCACCCCGCGGCGGGCCAGGTCCTCGGCCGCGGCCACAGCTCTGGGAACCATGGCCGCCAGGGCCACGATGGTCAGGTCGGCGCCGGAGCGGACGATCGCGGCCTTGCCCAACTCGCCCACAAGCTCGCCGTCGGGGACCGGCCCCTTGGTGGGGAACAGCGCCTTGTGCTCGAAGAAGACGACCGGATCGGGGTCGCGGATGGACGCGGCCATCAACTCGATGACGTCGCGTGGCGTCGACGGGGCCACCACCTTCAGGCCCGGCACCGACATGGCCCAGTTCTCGACGCTCTGGGAGTGCTGGGCGCCGAAGCGCACCCCCGCTCCGTTGGCCGTCCGGATCACCAGGGGGAGTTCGACCTGTCCATCGGTCATATAGCGGGTCTTGGCCACCTGGTTGGCGATCATGTCCCAGCACGTGGCCAGGAAGTCGGAGAACATGATCTCCGCTACGGGACGCAGACCGTTCATGGCCGCACCCATCGCCGCGCCGATGATCGCCTCCTCGGAGATCGGGGTGTCGCGCACCCGTCTTGGGCCGAACCTCTCCAGGAGTCCTGTTGTGGTCTTGAACACGCCCCCGGCCGCCGCGACGTCCTCGCCGATGAAGTACACCGTCTCGTCCCGCTCCATCTCCTGGGCGAGCGCACGAGCCACCGCCTCTCGGTAGGTGATCAGTTCCGCCATGCCGACCCTCCGTCAGCCCACAGGTTGGTGCCGATCGCCGAGGTGGGAGGCAGGGGAGCGGCCTTGGCCTCTTCGACCGCCTCATGCATGGTCCTGTCCACCGCGGCCTCGATCTCTGCGAGGCGCTGGGCCTCCACGCCCGCGGCGAGGAGACGCTCCCTGTAGGCGGGAATCGGGTCGCGGGCCTTCCAGTCCGCCACCTCATCGTCGGGCCGGTAGGTTCCCGGGTCGGCCCGCGAGTGGCCGCCGTGGCGGTAGGTGGAGGCTTCGATGAGGCTGGGTCCGCCCCCTGCTCGGGCCTTGTCGATGGCGGATCGGGCCGTGTGGAACATCTCGTCGGCGTCGTTCCCGTCCACGAGGACGGAATCGAGTCCGTATGCCTGGGCCCGGTCCGCGGCGGGATTCTCGACCGCCGTCACCGATCGGATGGGTGTGTACTCCATGTACTGGTTGTTCTCGCACACGAACACGGCCGGCACCGACCACACCGCCGCCATGTTCAGAGCCTCGTGGAAGGCGCCGATGTTGGTGGCGCCGTCGCCGAAGAAGCACACGGCTGTCTGGCCGGTGCCCCGTTCCATCGCGGCCCAGGCCGCCCCGACCGCGATCGGCATGTGCGCCCCGACTATGGCGTAGGAGCCCATCGCTCCCGCGGAGGCGTCGGTGAGATGCATGGATCCGCCCTTGCCCCCGCAGATCCCCGAGCCCCGTCCGAACAGTTCGGCCATCAGCCGGCTCGGGGGCGCTCCCCTGAGCAGCGTGTGATTGTGGCCCCGATAGGTGCAGAAGGTGAGATCGTCGGGCCGCATGGCGGCCGCGAAGGCGGCCGCTATGGCCTCCTGCCCGATAGCCAGATGCGAGGTTCCCTTCACCAGTCCCGCGACGAACATCCGGTAGGCCAGTTCCTCGAATACCCGGGCCTCGACCATCATCCGGTACAGATCGATCCGCTGGTCGAGGTCAGCCTCCCCGCGGCCGTGGGTCGTCCCCTCAGTACTGGTTGGCAACTTGAAGCTCCTCCGCGGGGAACAGGGTCACAACCTGGGGCCCCTCGGCCGAACAGACCACCATCTCCTCGATTCGGGCCGCCGAGCGCCCGTCCTCGGCCGGGCAGAAGGTCTCCAGCGCGAAGAACATGCCCTCCTTGAGCTCGATCGGGTTCTCTATGGAGTTGAGCCTGCTGATCACGGGGCGCTCGTGGACCGAGAGCCCCACCCCGTGGCCGAACTGGAGGCCGAACGCTTCCATCTCGTCGGGGAACCCGAACTCTTGAGCCTCAGGCCACGATTCCGCGATCACGTCGGTGGTCGTTCCGGGCTTCACTAGGGCTATGGCGGCGTCGATCCATTCCCGGGCCCGCTTGTAGGCGTCTCGCTGAGCCGCAGTGGCCCGGCCCACCACGAACGTCCGGTAGTAGCAGGTCCGGTAGCCGTTGTGGGCCTGGATGATGTCGAAATAGGCGGTGTCGCCCGGGCGGATCAGACGGTCCGAGAAGACGTGGGGATGGGGGCTGCAGCGCTCCCCGGCGATTGAGTTGATCGCCTCGACGTGCTCGGAGCCCATCTCGTAGAGCCGTTTGTTGGCCAGGGCCACGATGTCGGACTCGCGCACCCCGGGCTTGAGCGCCTCGAAAATGTCGTGGTACACCCCGTCCACCATCGCGGAGGCTTGGGTGAGCAGCATGATCTCGTCGGGGCTCTTGATCTCCCGAGCCTTGAGCATGACCTGCTGCCCGTTCCGCACGTCGATCCCGGCCTTCACCAACTCCAGGTACATCTCGGCCTCGGCCATGTCGACGCCGAGCGGCATGTCGGCGACGCCCTCGTCGCGCAGCACGTCACAGATCTCCCGGACGGCGCGCGCAACCAGCCCAGACTCCGGACCGATGGATCCGGCCAGGCCGGTGTTGCCTCCCACCGAATGGCCCGGCTCCAGCCACGGCGAGTGCAGCGTGTGGACCCGGGCCGCGGAACCGAAGTCCCAGATCCAGGGCTCGCCGGTCCGGGTCAGCAACGCCCATCGCTCCATCTTGTTGAAGGCCCAGTACCCGATGTGGGTGGCCGTCAGGTAGCGGATGTTGGCCGTGTCGAACACGAGGAGCGCTCCGAGGTCCGACTCCTCCAGCGCGGCCTTCGCCCTGTCCAGGCGGTAGCGCCGCAGCCGGTCGAAGTCCACGCGCTCCTCCCAGTCGACTGCCATCACGCCCGGTGAGGGCGTCGTCGCGACCGGGAAGTCGCCGATCTGGTTGTCAGTGCTCACGGCTCAGCTCCCTTGCCAACTATTCGACGGGCCATCCGCCGGTCGGGCGCACCTGTTGGGTCCACGGATCGATGAGCGTCTTGATCCGTTCGGCCCTGCCGTCGACCATCGGCTGCAGCCCGCTGCCCACGAGAGCTTCCAGCGGCAGGGCCACCGGTGCCACGTCGCTCCATCCGCCCGGGCGGCGCCCCACGAGCCGAGCCGCCTCCGCAAAGTCCGCGGCGAATACATGGGCGTTGGTTCCGACAAGCGACACCTCGCGCAGCGTGAGCGAGCGGACATCGAGTGGAACGGGCTTGGCGCCGAGGCCGACGGCAACCACCCGGCCCCGCGGCTCCACCGCCGCCAGTGCCGCCTGGAGCGCCTCGTCCACCCCGGTGACCTCGTAGATCACCTCGGCGGGTGCTTCCAGGGCGGCCCGAAGCTGCGAAGCGAGGTCCTCGCCGCGGTCCACCTCCACGGTGCGGTGCGCTCCCAGCGCGCCGGCGATCTGCAGCCTCTCGGCGGCGAGGTCGGCGGCGACCACCCGCATTCCCAACTCCGCCGCGGCGAAAACCAGGAACGCGCCCACTCCGCCGATCCCGATCACGACGACGGTGTCGCCGGGCCGCGGAGACCCCTGGAGCAGCGCATGGTGGGCCACCGACATGGGCTGCACGAGGGCCGCGCCGTCATCGCCCAGTCCGTGCTCCTCCACCGGCAGGCAGATCGACGCCGGGACCGTCACGTACTGGGCCAGGGCGCCGTTGCGTTGCAGGCCCACCGTGAAGTACTGCTCGCAGAAGTTGGTCAGCATCCGCGTGCAGGCCCGACACTGGCCGCAGGAGATGCCCGCGCCGCTGGCCACGACGGCGTCGTCGGGAAAGCCCTCGACGCCGCGGCCGCGGGACACCACCCGGCCGCCGAACTCGTGGCCGGGAACCATCGGCCCCAGATGCCCGGACCGCCGGTTGCGCCTCAAGATGGGAAACATCGTCGGGCCGTGGCTCCACTCCGAGGCGTCGGTACCGCAGATGCCGGCCGCGTGCACCTCTATGAGCAGCTCGCCGGGACCAGGGTCGGGCACCTCCAAGTCCTCGATCCTTATGTCGCGGGAGCCGTGGTACACGGCCGCTCGCATGCTCACGATCCTCCCAGCGATGCTCTGCCCGGCGGTGCCGATCAGAAGAAGACCTGCTCGCCGCCGGTGAGGTTGAGGCTTGCGCCGGTGGTGTAACAGGCGTCGTCGGAGGCGAGGAAGGCGGCCATGGCACCGATGTCGGTGGCCGTCCCCAGACGCTTCATGGGGATGGTCTCGATGTGTTCCGCCAGCAATTCGTCGCGGTCGCGCTTCGCGGAGGCCGCGGCGGCGCCGAATCCGGTCTTGGTCATGTTGGTGAACATCGTGCCGGGGCAGATGGCGTTGACGGTGATGTTGTACTCGGCGAGCTCCTTGGCCAGCACCTGGGTGAGTCCTACCACCGCGAACTTGGAAGCCGAGTAGATCCCCCATCCCTGCCAGGCCACCTTCCCGGTCTGGGAGGCCGTGTTGATGATCCGTCCCCAGTTGTGCTGCTTCATGATGTGGGCCGCGGCACGGGAGCAGGCCAGCACGCCGCGGACGTTCACCGAGAAGACCCTCTCGTACACGTCGTCGGGAGTGTCGATGACGGCAGCTATGGGCTGGGCGACGCCGGCGTTGTTGGCCAGAATGTCGAGGCGGCCGTATGTCTCGGCCACTGAGCGCATCTGATCTTCGACCTGGGCCGTGTCGGTGACATTCAGATGGATAGCCATGGGCTGCGCGCCCGATGGTGCCGCCGGAAGCGACGAGGCCACCTCGGAGGCGTCGAGCACGTCGGCGCACACCACGGCGGCCCCCTCGTCGGCAAACCTCCGAGCGATGCCCTCACCGAGTCCTCGGGATGCTCCGGTCACCAATGCGATCTTGTCGTCGAGCCGGCCCATGAAGCGCCCTCCTTGCCGCGGTAAGCGGGCAGCAGAATACAACACCCTGCCAGATGGACAAATCCGCCTCGGACCTGCCCTTAGAGGCCCTGCGGGTAGGCACGCAAACCCGACACCATACGGGCGGGGCCGTGGCCCGAGCGGCCCTCAGGTCGCAGCGAACAAGAGCGGGAGACACTCCCTCGCAACACGACGGGCTTGCACCTACCCGCGCACCTTCTTAGGCATGTCCGACCATGGAGTTGCAGGGTCTCCAATGACTCAGGGAGCGACGGCCGCGCAGCCATTCTCAGCGACAGACCACTAGGTTCGGTTCGTGCTCGGGTGCTTGAGTGCCGCCCTAGACGACGATGCCTGCGCGCGTGCTTGGGCCGCGTCGGGAGTGATGCACCTCACCGGCCCGGCTTCCGGTCCGCCGTCGGTGTCGCCCGCGGGTGTTGTCCGACCGCTTATCGGTCTGGGTGAGGCCTTGGCCTCGGCCACCCGCCGTTTGGGGGCAGGGGTCAGGGTGGACGCGGTGGGGCTGGCCGCTCAGCGGGCCGCCTTCACGGGCTTCGGTCGCAATGGAGCCCACAGCGCGGGCGGGTTCGCACACATGGTGCGGGCATCCGATGGCTGGGTGGTGCTCAACCTTCCCCGTCCGTCCGACGCTGAAGCGCTGCCTGCGCTAGTCGGCGCGGCGGTGCCTGCCGGTGATTGGAGCGAGATCCAGGGGCGGATCGCTGCCATGACGGCAGTCGAGGTGGTGGACCAAGGGTCGGAGCTCGGCCTCGCAGTAGCGGCCGTCGGTGCCACCCGAGCGCCGCTTCGACCGTGGTCGCTGAGATCTGAGGGGCCGGCCCGGTGCAGGAGCGGCCGGGTGCCGACGGTGTTGGACCTCAGCAGCCTTTGGGCAGGCCCCTTGGCAGGTGGGCTGCTGGTCGAGGCCGGCTGTCGGGTGCTCAAGGTGGAGTCGGCGGCACGGCCCGACGGTGCCCGGCGCGGTCCCGCCGGCTTTTTCGAGCTGCTGAACGGACGCAAGGAGCAGGTGAGCCTTGACTTGCCCGACGCCGGCGCCGTAGGCCAGTTGCGGAAGCTGATCGCCGGCGCCGACCTGGTGATCGAGGCAAGCCGGCCCCGGGTCATGCACCAGTGGGGGATTAGCCCGGAGGAATGCGTGGCCGCAGGCACGGCCTGGGTGTCGATCACCGGCCACGGGCGCAGCGGGCAGCACTCCAACCGGGTCGCCTTCGGCGACGACGCGGCTGCCTCGGGGGGACTAGTGGTTCCCGTCGATCCGCCCATGTTCGTCGGCGACGCCATCGCCGATCCCATCGCCGGCCTGGCCGCGGCATCGGTTTCCGCTCACTTGCTGGCCGAAGGCCGGGCCGCGCTAGCGGAGGTGTCATTGGCCTCAGCGTCAGCCTGGGTGGCGCACCATGCGGGCGCAGCCATCCAGAGGCCCGTAGTGCGCAGCGGTGAAGACTGGGCCGTCGAACTCGCCGACCACCTCGTCGCCGTGCACCCGCCCATCCACGAGGGGCGGCTCCCAAGCCGGGCCGTGGGTACGGTGGGCGTGATGAGTGACGCCCGCGGGTGGGACGGCACCCTTGAGGACTTTGAACGGCGCCGAGAGCGGGCTCGGGCCATGGGGGGCAATGAGAAGCTGGCCGCGCGCCGGGCTGAGGGGCGTTTGGATGCTCGCGGCCGCATCGACGGGCTGCTCGACGCGGGTTCGTTCAGCGAGGTCGGCACCCTGGCCGGCCCGGTGCCGGCCGATGCTCTGGTGGCCGGGGTGGGGGCCATCGACGGCCGTCCGGTGGCCGTGGGCGCGGAGGACTTCACCACCATGGGGGGCTCGATCGGTCCTGCCGCCACCCGCAAGCGGTGGCGGATTGCGGACATCGCCGGCCGCGAGCGCATCCCGCTGGTGATGCTGTTGGAAGGGGCCGGGCACCGGCCGCCCATGCCGGGCGACCCCGGCGGGGGCGGTCCCAACGACCTGCAGGCCCAGGCGGCGCTGTCGGGGACGGTGCCCATGGTGTGCGGGGTGATGGGGCCGTCGGCCGGCCATGGGGCCATCACCGCCCTGCTGTGCGACTTCTCGATAATGACCCCCGATGCGGCCATCTTCACCGCAGGCCCTCCGGTGGTGGAGGCGTCGCTGGGAGAGCGGGTCGGCAAGGACGACCTCGGCGGGCCCGCGGTGGCCCTCGGCGCGGGGACCATCCACAATGCCGCCGTCGACGACGCCGACCTTCTGAGCCAGATCCGCGCATACCTCTCGTACTTCGGATCGTCGGCTTGGGAGCAGCCTCCCGTCGTCGATACCGGCGACAGCGGCCGGCGCCGCGTCGATCACATGCTCGATCTGGTTCCACGCGACGGCCGGAGGGGCTACGACATGGCTGCGGTTGTTGAGTCGCTGATCGACTGCGGACAGAGCCTGCCGATCCAGCCCGGCTACGGCCGTTCCATCATCTGCGCGCTGGCCCGCATCGGCGGCGAGGCGGTGGGAATCGTCGCCAACCAGCCGGCCGTGCGGGCCGGCTCGATCGATGCCGCTGCGGCCGACAAGGCGGCCCACTTCATCTCAGTATGCGACGCCTTCCATTTGCCGCTGCTGTTCTTGGCCGACAACCCTGGCGTGCTGGCGGGCACCGCGTCGGAGCGGGCCGGGGTGCTGCGGGCGTCGGCCCGCATGTATGCCGCGCAGACAAGGGCCACCACCGTCAAGATCCACGTCACGCTGCGCAAGGCGTTCGGCTTCGGCAGCTGCGTGATGGCCATGAACCCCCACGACTCCCAGACCCTCAGCTTCGCCTTCCCGGGCGCCACGGTGGGAGCGATGGGTGCGGCCGGGGCGGGCCGGGCCGTCGGTGCCGACGAGGAGGCCGAGCGGGACTTGCATCGGGCCGAGGAGGAGTCGGCCTACCGCTCCGCCTCGGGTCTGAGCTTCGACGAGGTGATCGACCCCCGCGACACCCGCAACGCCATCCTGGCCGCGCTACAAGTGTCGGCTCGCCGCCGCAGCCATCCGGTCGGGCCCAAGTCCCGTCCGGGTATTCCGCCGTAAGGGGCCGAGCGAATAGGCGGGCGAATCCGGCCCATCGTCGGTCGCCCGGGCTCGCCGCCACCCCCCGGGCCTGGCCGGTCGCCCTCCGGGCGAGTCGCTAGCTGATCAGGCGCTCGGCTATGTGGTCGATGCACGCAGTGAGTGCCTCGACATCCGAGGGCTCGACCGCGGGGAACATGCCGATGCGGA
The DNA here is from genome assembly GCA_963662645.2 of Acidimicrobiales bacterium. GTDB lineage: Bacteria > Actinomycetota > Acidimicrobiia > Acidimicrobiales > Aldehydirespiratoraceae > Aldehydirespirator. The sequence goes on along the minus strand of CAXXKN010000004.1, from coordinate 16,609 downwards.
GCTGGTTGCGGCCCAGCTTGCGATAGCCGTCGGTGTCGACAATGCCGTTGGCCCGCAGGGCGGCGCTGATGTCGTCGGCGCTCACCCGGTCGTCGAAGTCGATGGTTCCCACCACCCGGCTGCGGATGGCAGTGTCGGTCACGAAGGGCGCGGCGATGTCCGACGCCTCGGCCCAGCCGTAGAGAATGTCAGCGGAACGGTCGCTGCGGCCCGCGGCCCACTCCAGGCCGCCGTTGCCGTTGATCCAGCCGACCTGCTGCACCGTGAGGAACACCGTCGCCAGCGCGGGAGTGTTGTAGGTCTGGTCCTTGCGCGAGTTGTCCAGCGCCAGCTTGAGATCCAGGAAGGCCGGGGTCCAGCGGCCCGAGGCCGACAGGCGCTCGATGCGCTCGACGGAAGCGGGCGACATCAGCGCGATCCAGAGCCCGCCGTCGCTGGACAGCGCCTTCTGCGGAGCGAAGTAGTAGGCGTCGCAGGCCGACGCGTCGAAACGGAGCCCGCCCGCGGCCGAGGTGGCGTCCACCAGCACCAGCGCTTCGTCATCGTCGGCGGGGCGGCGAACGGGGAGCATCACGCCGGTGGAGGTCTCGTTGTGGGGGTAGCAGTAGGCGTCCACGCCATCGACCGCTTCGAGCGGCGGGCATGTTCCGAAGTCGCCGACCAGCACCGACGGCTCGTCGAGATGGGGCGCGGACGCGGTGACGGCAACGAACTTGGAGCTGAACTCGCCCAGCGACAGATGGTGGCTGCGCCGCTCGATCAGCCCGAAGCTGGCCGCGTCCCAGAAGGCGGTGGCGCCTCCGTTGCCCATCACCACTTCGTAACCGTCGGGCGCGTCCAGCAGTTCGGCGATCCCGGCCTTCAACTCGGCCACCACTCGCCGCACCCCGGCTTTGCGGTGGCTGGTGCCGAGGTAGTCGACGGCCCGGTCGGCCAGCGCCTGGGCGGCTGCCGGGCGGAACTTCGACGGCCCGCTGCCGAAGCGGCCGTCGGAGGGAAGCAGCGCGGGAGGGATGGCGATGGTGTCGGGTCGGGTTGGCGCTCGTGTAGGCATCGCCGCAGAGTCTGGCACCGCGCGGACGCTGCTCCACGTCATCGCCACGCGCAAGATCGACAGAATGTGCCGACCCTTCAAGGCGTCTGCTCGCGGCCATGTGCGGCGAACCCTGACCGGTACGCTCGCGGCCATGACGAGCGAGCGGATCTCAAGGCGGGTCGGGGCGATCGCCCCTTCGGCCACCCTGGCGGTGACCGCCAAGGCCAGAGCACTTCGGGCTGCGGGGGAACGGGTCATCAGCTTCGGTGCGGGCGAGCCCGACTTTCCCACGCCCGCCCACATCGTGGAGGCGGCCGCCGCCGCGTGCCGCGACCCCCAGCATCACAAGTACACCCCCGTCGGCGGTCTCGAGGATCTTCGCGAGGCGGTGGCGGTCAAGACCCGGCGCGACTCGGGCCTGGAGATCGACGCGGCCGACGTGCTCATCACCAACGGCGGCAAGCACGCGGTGTACAACGCCATCGCGGCAGTGGTCGACGCGGGCGACGAGGTGCTGCTGCCCACCCCGTACTGGACGACGTATCCCGAGCCGATCGCCCTGTCCGGTGGCGTGACCGTGCCCGTCCTGGCCACCGCCGCTGGCGGCTTCAGGGTGAGCGTCGACCAGCTGGAGGCGGCCCGGACGCCCCGGACCAAGGCGCTGATCTTCGTTTCGCCCTCGAACCCGACCGGCGCGGTCTATCCCCGCTCCGAGATCGAGCAGATCGGCCGCTGGGCCGTCGAGCACCGCATCTGGGTCCTTACCGACGAGATCTACGAGCACCTCACCTACGGCGAGGCCGAGCACCATTCCATGCCGGTGGTTGTGCCCGAGCTGGTCGAGCGCTGCATCGTGCTCAATGGTGTGGCCAAGACCTATGCCATGACCGGTTGGCGGGTGGGCTGGATGATCGGACCGTCCGACGCCATGGCCGCGGCCCGGAATCTCCAGAGCCACTGCACGTCGAACGTTTGCAACGTCGCCCAGGCCGCCGCGCTCGCCGCGGTGTCGGGCCCTCTCGACGCGGTGGTGGAGATGCGCCGCCACTTCGATCGCCGGCGCAGGACCATGCACCGCCTGCTGAGCGGGATCGAGGGCTTGGCGTGCCCCGAGCCCGAGGGCGCGTTCTACGCCTACCCGGACGCCTCCGGTCTGTTGGGGCGCGACTTTGGCGGGGTCCGGCCGGCCACGACCCTGGAGCTGGCCGACCTGCTGCTGGAGCGGGCCAAGGTCGCGGTTGTCCCCGGTGAGGCGTTTGGCGCCAGCGGGGGTCTGCGGCTTTCGTTCGCCTTAGGCGACGACGACCTGGGCGAGGGTGTGGGCCGCATGGTCGATCTGCTCGGCGGAGCATGAGGCCGTCCGGGAATCTCGGGTGACTAATGGGTCCCCAGGACACATTGTCTCTCCCGAGATCGCAGAAGTAGGGGTACGTCGCGGTGGTTGTCCCGGCAGTCGTGCCCTACGGCGAGTGGCCGTCGCCGGTTTCTGCCACGTGCCTGGTGCAGGGGGCTGCGGGAATCTCGGAGGTCATCGCCGATCCGGTGCGACCCTGGCTGCTGTGGTGGGCCGAGAGCCGTCCCGACGAGGGAGGGCGGACCGCGGTGATGCGCTGCGACCTGAGCGGCGGCGAGGCTGAGGAGGTCACGCCACAGGACGCCAACGTCCGCACCCGGGTCCACGAGTACGGGGGCGGAGCATGGTGGCCCCATGACGGGTCGCTCTTCTATGTGGAGTTCACCGACCAGCGGTTGCGGAGAGTCGGCCACCCCGGCGTCGAGCCTGTGCTGCTGACCGCTGAGCCGCCCGAGCCGCTGGCGTGGCGCTACGCCGACGGCCGGGTCACTCCCGATGGACTCTGGAGCGTGTGCGTTCAGGAGCGCCGCGACACCGGCGGCGAGCCGACCAACGAGATCGTGGCGGTGGCCGCCGATGGCTCGCAGCGGGTGGTCCCGCTGTGGTCGGGCGCCGACTTCGTGATGGCGCCGCGCATGTCGCCCGACGGATCCATGCTGGCCTGGATCTCCTGGGACCATCCCAACATGCCGTGGGACGCCACCCAGCTGCATGTCCACCGGCTCGGCGATGGCGAGTTGGGCGCGGAGGTGGCGGTGCTGGGCGGGCGCGGCGACCGCAGCCTGTGCGAGCCGGGCTGGGACCCCGGCACCGCCACCTCCGCGCCCAGGCTGCTGGTTTGTAGCGACCACGACGACTGGTGGGGCCTGTACGAGGTCGGTCTTGGCAGCGGGGCGCTGAAGCCGGTCGTTGTCGGCCGATTCGACGTGGCCACTCCGCCGTGGGTGTTCGGCATGCAGCGTTGGGCCGCGGCCGACGGCGTGGTGGCGGCCGTGGCCGGGCTGCCGTCGGGCGACCGGATCGTGGTGAATAGCGCCGGAGTCGAATTGGCCGACTCGTCGCTTGCTGTCGCCTGCGAGGACCCCGACGGTATCGGAGTCGAATTGGCCGACTCGTCCATGTCGTCGCTGACCATCGCCCGCGACGCCCCCGACGGTGCCGCCGTGCTGGCCTACGCCGGTGCCGGCTACCGGCACGAGCCCGAGGTTGCGGTCGTGCGCACGACCGCCGCCAGTCAGGTTCGACGCGACGCGGTGCGGCCGGCCCGGGACCTGGGCTTCGACCCGGACCTGCTGATCGAGCCGGAGGCCATCACCTTCCCGACTGGTGGAGAGGGATCTCCAGTGGCCCACGCCCTGTACTACCCGCCCGCCAACCCGGCCTGCGCCGGCCCGTCCGGCGACCGGCCGCCGCTGCTGGTGATGGCCCATGGAGGGCCCACCGCAGCAGCCCGCCGCCAGCTCCAGCTGGGAATCCTCTACTGGACCTCCCGAGGCATAGCCGCAGTCGACGTCGACTACCGGGGCTCCACCGGCTACGGGCGCAGCTATCGCCGTGCCCTGGAGGGTGCCTGGGGAGTGGCCGACGTGGAGGACTGCGTGGCCGCAGCCCGGTTCCTGGCCGACCGGGGCGATGTCGACCCTCAGCGGCTGATCATCCGGGGCGGGAGCGCGGGCGGCTTCACCGTGCTGGCTACGCTGGCCCTCCACGACACATTCGCGGCCGGAGCCAGCCGTTACGGCGTCGCCGACCTCGAGGCTCTCGCCGCCGACACCCACAAGTTCGAGTCCCGCTACCTGGATCGCCTCGTCGGTCCCTACCCGGAGGCCAGGGACACCTATCTCGCCCGGTCACCGATCCACCACATCGACGGCTTCGACGCGCCGATGATCGTGCTGCAGGGCGACGAGGACGAGATCGTGCCCCCCGCCCAGTCCGAGATGATCGTCGAAGCGCTCAAAGCCAAGGGCGTGCCGGTGGCCTACCTGCTGTTCGAGGGCGAGCAGCACGGCTTCCGCAGCGCCGACAACATCGTCGCCGCCCTCGAGGCCGAACTCGCCTTCTTCGGCCGGGTTCTCGGCTTCAGCCCTGCCGACAGGCTTCCGGACCTCGAGATCGCCGGCCTCTAGCACGTGCGCGGGTAGGTGAGAGCCCGTCGTGTCGCCGCGATGTCGGAGGAAGCGCTAGGACTCTTCTTCCGCGTCGTCGCCGGCCTCGTTGCCTGGGCCGTCGTCAGCGTCGGCCGAAGGCTCCGCGGCGCCGGCATCGGCGTCATCGTCCACCGGTTGGCCGTTCTCGGCCGCGGTCTCGGCGATGGTCGGCCACGACGACTCGGCCACCTCGGATCGGCGCCTGCGCTTGATCACTAGCCGGCCCACGCCGACCAGCGCCCCCGCGACGGCGCCGAACTTGAGTAGACGAACAGCCCGGGCCAGCACGCGCGACATGCTTGCAGCTTACTGCCCGGCGTGCCGGATACTGACGGCGGCTACAGCTCCAGGGCTGCCAGCCGCTCCAGGGTCCTCAGGTCGTTGACGTGGAGCCGGGCCGGTTGCTCGCCGTCGAAGGAGCCCCAGCCGCTGAAGCCCAGGGTCCAGAGGTCGTCGCCGATCACGATGCTCCTCACGATCATGTCGGGCTGCTCGTCGGGCCAGCAGATCGAGATGGACTCCTCGCCGCGGAGCAGTTCCAGCCGATGGCCCTCGTCGGTGAGCATGTCCATCCAGGGGTCGTCAGGGCATTCGAAGCCGGTAATGCCGGCCTTGCCCGGCTCGCAGGCCAGCACCGCGTTGTAGCCGTCGGAGACGAAGTACTCCAACTCGGTCGAAAAGTCCTCCATGTCGGTGGACGCCAAGTCATCCTCGGTGATCCTGCGGCACTCGGTGCGGCCGGGCTCCTCGCCCTCGATCTCGTGGTCGACCCGCCCGACTTCGGTGATGGTTCCGCCGGTCACTCGCAGCACCACGGCGCCGGACCACTCGCTCCATACCGTCACCGGTATGACCGCCAGTTCCTCGGGCGCCCACCACAGGAAGGCCCGGTGGTCCCAGCCGACGTCGTTCCAGCCGTCGGGGGCGGTCCAAACCGCCACCTCGCGGGGTGCGGTCAGGTCGCTGACGTCGAACAGCGACACCTTCGCCCCGGTGACGCGGCCGTCCTCGTCGGCGTCCGAGCCCACCCCCAGCACCAGCGTGTCGCTGATGGGGTGCAGGTAGCTGGAGAACCCGGGGATCTTCAACTCGCCCAAGATCCGGGGGTCGGTCGAGTCGGACAGGTCGATGGTGTAGAAGGGGTCGATCTGGCGGAACGTCACTACATAGCCGACGTCGCCGACGAAGCGCACCGACTGGACGTTCTCGCCCCGGCCGATGTCGCCGACGCTGCCGACCTCCACCAGCACGTCGCCGTCGGTGCTCAGCACCCGCACCTGGCTCTCTGTCTCCTCGCCCCACGGGTCGCCCACCGTGGTCACGATCCGCAGGTGCCCGTCGTGCTCCGACAGCGAGAACTGGTTGCGGATCACGCCGAGCACCTCGCCGGAGGACTTGTAGTCCGCATCCTCGCCCGCGATGTCGAAGCGGTGGACGCTGGTGCGCCGCTCTTGCCAGGCTCGCATCCACCCGTCCTCGTCCCAGTCGTCGTCGCTTCCGAACTCATCGGAGTCGATCCAGCGGGTGGTGGCCACGTACAGCGATCCGGTGGACGCGTAGACGGTGTCGCCGGGCGCCATCACCGCGGTGGACCGCGACGGGTCGAACTCGCCACCGATGGGCACGCTGATCACGGTGGTGACCCCGAAGCCGGAGAACACCGACGGGGCGTGCACGTCATCGCAGGGAATCATCAGCGATCCGGTGGAGCTGTCGGCCGATCCGAGCGTGTAGTGGGGGAGCCAGTCGTCGAGGGTGGAGTTGAGCACCGCGGCCCGGTTGGCCGTCTCGGCGACATCCTCGGAGGACTCGTTCTGGGGGAACACGAACGGGAAGTTCCACTGGGGGTCGTAGCGCAGGATCACCCGGGCGATTCCGTCGACGCTGCGAGCGCTGATGTAGTTGCCCTGCACGTTCAGGGTCTCGACGATCTCGGGGGCGCCGCCGCTCACGTCGATGCGCTGGAGCACGGTCTCGGAACCGTCGGGCGCGTCGCTGGTGGAGCGGGTGATCAGCAGCAGGCCGTCGCCGTCGATGAACAGCTCCCGCGCCCAGCCCTCGGCCACCGCAACCGAGCCGACAGCGCGGCGGCTGGCCGCGTCGACCACCACCAGCCGTCCCGACGACAGTGTGAAGATCCTGCGGCCGTCGGTCTTGACGATGTCGGCCTCGTCCACGCCGACCTCTTGGACATTGGTTCCTGAGAAGTCCACGCCCTCGACCGGGGCGGCCGCGCCCGACGCGGCGGTCTCGGCGTCGTCCATGGCCATCTCGGCTGCGGGCGACTCCATCATCCTCGGCTCGGGAAGGAACCAGCCACCCTGGTCGAAGCCCCAGGGTCCGACTCTGGCCGAGTACTCGGCGTGCAGGTAGTCGAGCAGCGTGTCGCAGTCGTCGAAGCGCACCAGCCCCGCGGTCAGCACCACATCCTCGGGCCCGAGATCGATCACGGTTCCATCACTGTCGGTGCCCTCGCCGTCGGCGTCGGCGCGCTCGCTGCCCGGCTCGGCGAGACCGGCAGAACCGGAGACTCCCGGATCCCCCTGGGGGCTGTCGCTTCCACAGGCGGCGGCCAGGATCAGGACGCTGGTGAGGGTGATGAGGATCTTGCGCATTGCGGCGGGGCCTTTCCTTGTGTCCTTGTGGCGCGCTTGCGGCGCGTCTTGCCGGTCGGGGGATTGGACGTTCCCTCTTCCGCACTGGTTCCCGAGTGCGCTCCCATTTTCTAGCGGAGGCCTCGGACATGGCTCTGGACTATGTGGCCGCGGGCAGCCAGGGGTGTCGTTGTCGCTCGTAGTCGTCGATGGCGCCGGTGTGGCGCAGGGTCAGGCCGATGTCGTCGAGACCTTCGAGGAACCGCTGCTGGGTGGAGGCCTCCATACCGAATGCGGCCTCGAACCCGATGGCCGGTGCCTCCACGGTGAGCCGTTCCACATCGACGGTGATCACCAGGCCGGGGTCGGCCTGGACCGCAGCCATCAAGGCCGCGGCGGCATCGGCCGGGATCTGGGCCGGGACCAAGCCGTTCTTGGTGCAGTTGTTGCGAAATATGTCGGCGAATCGGGGGCTGATCACCGCGTCGAAGCCGTACTGCTGGATGGCCCACACCGCGTGCTCCCGGGACGAGCCGGTGCCGAAGTTGGTCCCGGCCAGCAGGATGGTCGCCCCCGCATAGCGTTCGTCGTTGAGAACGAAGCCGCGGTCGTCGCGCCACTCCGAGAACAGGCCCTTCTCGAAGCCGGTGCGCGACACCTGCTTCAGCCAGTCCGAAGGGATGATCTGATCGGTGTCCACGTCGCTGCGGTCGAGCGGGACCGCCGTGCCGGTCGCCACCCGCGTCGCCTTCATGGCCGCGACCTGACGGCAGCGGTCGGGCTCGCCTTCATCACAGCTCCCCGGGAGCGGCGAAGCGACCGGCTATGGCGGTGGCCGCGGCCACCGGGGGCGACACCAGATGGGTGCGCCCGCCCCGGCCCTGGCGGCCCTCGAAGTTGCGGTTCGAGGTGCTGGCCGCCCGTTCACCCGGCGTCAGCTTGTCCGGGTTCATGGCCAGGCACATGGAGCATCCCGGCTCTCGCCAGTCGAATCCGGCCGCCCGGAAGATCTCGGGCAGCCCCTCAGCCTCGGCCGCGGCCTTGACCTGGCCGGAGCCGGGAACCACCAGGGTACGCACTCCGTCGGCCACCCGCCGGCCCTCGATCACGGCTGCCGCGGCCCGCAGATCCTCGATCCGGCTGTTCGTGCACGAGCCGATGAACACGGTGTCCACCGTGATGTCGCGCATCGGAGTCAAGGGCGCGAGCCCCATGTAGTCGAGGGCCCGGGCCGCGGCTTCGCGCCGCGGCGCCTCGTCGAAGCTGTCGGGGTCGGGCACCTCACCGTCCAGCGGCACCGACTGAGCCGGGTTGGTGCCCCATGTCACCATGGGGGAGATGGCGGCACCGTCGAGGGTCACCTCGACATCGAAGGCGGCGCCATCGTCGGTTCGGAGGGTGCGCCAGTCGGCCAGCGCCCTCTCCCACAGCTCGCCTGACGGGACCCGCTCGCGGCCTCGCAGGTAGTCGAAGGTCGTCTCGTCGGGGGCGATCAGCCCCGCCTTGGCGCCGGCCTCGATGGACATGTTGCACACCGTCATCCGGCCCTCCATCGACAGTGCCTCGATCGCCGGCCCCCGGTACTCGATGATCCGTCCCACCCCGCCGGTGGTTCCGATGCGACCGATGATGGCGAGGATCACGTCCTTGGCGGTGGAGTCGGGGGCCAGCGTGCCCTCGACGGTCACCGCCATCGTGCCCGGCCGCATCTGGGGCAGGGTCTGGGTGGCCAGCACGTGCTCCACTTCGCTGGTGCCGATGCCGAAGGCGATGGCCCCGAAGGCGCCGTGGGTGGATGTGTGGGAGTCGCCGCACACGATGGTCATTCCCGGCTGGGTCAGACCCTGCTCGGGCCCGATCACATGGACGATGCCCTGCTTGGCGTGGCCCATCGGGTAGTTGGTGATGCCGAACTCGTCTGCATTGCGGCGCAGCGTCTCGACCTGAGTGCGGCTCACCTCGTCGGCTATCGGCTTGTCGATGTCGGCGGTTGGAACGTTGTGATCCTCGGTGGCCACCGTCAGATCGGGTCGCCGCACGCCGCGCCCCGAGAGCCGCAGCCCGTCGAAGGCCTGCGGCGAGGTGACTTCGTGCACCAGGTGCAGGTCGATGTAGAGCAGGTCGGGCTCGCCGTCGCCGCCGCGCGCCACCGTGTGGCGGTCCCAGATCTTCTCGCTGAGCGTGCGCGCCCCCGTCATTGGTCCGATCCTAGGCGGGCCTGTGGCTCAGCGGTCGCGCCCCGTTATCACGGCCGGCGGGGGATCGTCTGTGGCCGCGTCCCACACGATGAGGGTGGCGGCCGTGCCCAGCAGCAAGGCGCCCACTACCAGGGCGATCCGCGCCCACCGCAGCGTGCGGGGCGGATCGGTGCCCACCGGTCTAGGACACCTCCACGACAGTGACCCTCTGGCGACCGCCGGGAGAGTCGAACTCGACGGCGTCTCCCTCGGCCGCGCCCAGAAGTGCCTCGCCCATCGGCGATCCGGGTGACACCACGACAACGTCGTCCTGCCGCTCCTCGATCACACCGACCAGGAAGCGCTCGGGCTCGTCGTCGCCGTCGTAGAGGACGGTCACCACCGATCCCAGCATTACCCCGAAGTCGCCGCCGGTGCCGTTGCCGGCATCGATGATCTCCGCGTTGGTCAGGATCCGCGTGAGATGGACGATGCGGCCCTCCAGTTTGGCCTGCTCCTCCTTGGCCGCGTGGTAGTCGCCGTTCTCCGACAGGTCGCCCAGCTTGCGGGCGGCTTCGATCTTGTCGGCTATCTCGATGCGGCCTCGGGTGGTTAGCTCCTGCAGCTCAGCACTCAGCCGGTCGTGCGCGGCCTGCGAGAGGTGATGAGCATCGGGCACGACACCAATCTACCGCCCGCGGGATATGCTGATGCCGTGGCAGACCGGCCCAGCATCGCAATTCCCTAGCGCGCCGTCCCGGCGCGCGCCCTCAACCGTCCACCCAGGTGGGCGGTTTCTCTATTTCGGCACGAAACCTGAACATCACGACCAGCAGCACCGAGCGGATCAGCAGGCGAGCAACAGGCGAGACCAGTCATGACACATCGAGTGGGAGTCATCGGAGGCGACGGCATCGGCCCCGAGGTTGTGTCCGAGGGCCTGAAGGTGATCGCAGCCGCGGGCGTGGAGATGGACACGGTCCAATACGACCTCGGCGGCGGCCGCTACATGCGGGACGGCACCGTGCTCGACGACGCCACGCTCGACGAGTGGCGGCGGCTCGACGCGCTGTACATGGGCGCGGTCGGCACTCCCGGCGTTCCGCCCGGGATCATCGAGAGGGGCCTGCTGCTCAAGATGCGCTTCGAGTTGGACCTTTACATCAACCTGCGGCCCTTCACCGCGCCGGGCCACGACTTCGTGGTGATCCGCGAGAACACCGAGGGCACCTACGCGGGCGAGGGCGGCTTCCTGCGTCGGGGCACCCCGCAGGAGATCGCCACCCAGGGCTCGGTCAACACCCGCCACGGCGTCGAGCGGGCCGTCCGCTACGGCTTCGACCTGGCCATGACCAGGCGAAAGCACGTGACGCTGGTGCACAAGACGAACGTGCTCACCTTCGCCGGCGACCTGTGGGAGCGCACCTTCAACGAGGTCGCGGCGGGATACCCCGAAGTGTCGACGGCCTACAACCACGTCGATGCGGCGTGCATCTACTTCGTGGAGGATCCCGCCCGCTACGACGTGATCGTCACCGACAACCTCTTCGGCGACATCCTCACCGACCTCGGCGGCGCGGTCTCGGGCGGCATCGGGCTGGCGCCCACCGCCAACCTGCACCCCGGACGGGTGTCCATGTTCGAGCCGGTCCACGGCTCGGCGCCCGACATAGTCGGCACAGGCCGAGCCAACCCCGTCGCGGCGGTGCTCTCGGGCGCGATGATGTTGGACCACCTCGGTGAGACCGACGCCGCCGAGCGGATCCGCAAGGCCTGCGACCGGCCCGAGTCGCTCGCGGGCACCACCAGCGAGATCGGAGACGCCATCGTCGACCGCCTCGCCGACCAGACCATCTGATCTCGACACAACACGAAGACCACTCACGGAAGGCCACCGCAGACATGCCCATCACCCCCAGCAAGCACATCTGGATGAACGGCGAGCTCGTCGAATGGAACGACGCGAAGATCCACGTGCTGTCGCACTCCCTGCACTACGGGACGGGAGTGTTCGAGGGAATCCGCACGTATGCCACCGACGACGGCCCCGCCGTCTTCCGGCTGACCGACCACATCCAGCGGCTCTACAACTCGGCCAAGATCCTCAACATGCCCATGCCGTACTCGGTGCCCGAGATCGTGGACGCCTGCAAGCTGGTGGTGCGCGACAGCGGTCTGCCCGAGTGCTATGTGCGACCGATCGCCTATTACGGCTACGGCGAGATCGGGCTGTCCACCGCCGGCTGCACCACCGACATCGCCATCGCGGTGTGGCCCTGGGGCGCCTACCTGGGCGACGACGCCCTCACCAAAGGCGTGCGGTTGAAGATCTCGTCGTGGGCCCGCCACGACCACAACATCATGCCGCCCGCCTCGAAGACCACCGGCAACTACGCCAACTCGACTCTGGCCAAGATGGAGGCTCTGCGGGCCGGCTACGACGAGGCCATCATGCTGAATCCAGCCGGGCTGGTGTCCGAGTGCAGCGGCGAGAACATCTTCGCGGGCACCCCCGACGTGCTGGTGACGCCGCCGCTGTCGTCCGGCGCGCTGCCCGGCCTCACCCAGGACTCGGTGATCTCCATCGCCCGCGACATCGGCATCGACGTGATGATCGGCGATCTGGCCCGCAGCGATCTGTACATCGCGCAGGAGATATTCGTGTGCGGCACCGCCACCGAGGTCGGCGCGGTCAATTCGGTGGACGACCGTCCCCTGGAGTGTCCCGGCCCGCGCACCCTGGCCATCGCCGAGGCCTACGCGGATGTCGTGCGGGGCCGCAACGACCGTTACAAGACGTGGAACGAATACGTCCATGAGTAGCGAGACTGCGCTCGGGTTCGGGCGGGTATGTCCGTGAGCGGCGTCGCGGCGCCCGGTTCCGGGCGGATATGTCCATGAGCAGCGAGGCTGCGCCCCGACCGTCGGTGGAGATCTACGACACCACCCTGCGCGACGGCACGCAGTTGGAGGGCATCTCGCTCACCGTGGACGACAAGCTGCGCATCGCCGAGCAGCTCGACTATCTCGGGGTGGCCTTCATCGAGGGGGGCTGGCCGGGCGCCAATCCCAAAGACGACGAGTTCTTCGAGCGGGCCCGCAAAGAGCTCGACCTGCAGGTCAGCGAGCTCGTCGCCTTCGGCTCCACCCGCCGGGCCCGGGGCAGGGTCGACTCCGACCAGGTGCTGGCCCATCTCGCCACCGCGGGCACCCCGACGGTGTGCATCGTCGGCAAGTGCTGGGACTACCACGTCACCGAGGCCCTGCAGACCACCCTGGACGAGGGCGTGGCCATGGTGGCCGACTCGGTGGAGTTCCTGGTGGCCGCGGGCAAGCGGGTGCTGTTCGATGCCGAGCACTTCTTCGACGGCTTCTGTCGCAATCCCGAGTTCAGCCTGCGGGTGCTGGAGGCCGCGGCCATGGCCGGCGCGTCCACCGTCGTGCTGTGCGACACCAACGGCGGCACGCTGCCCGACGACATCTCCGAAGCCGTTTCGGCGGTGGCGGCCCACGTGGACTGCGAGGTCGGCATCCACCTTCACAACGACACCGGCTGCGGGGTGGCCAACGCGCTGGCCGCGGTGCAGGCCGGCGCCGTGCACGTGCAGGGCACCATCAACGGATACGGGGAGCGGGTCGGCAACTGCGACCTGGTGCCCATCATCGCCAATCTCGAGCTGAAAATGGGTATGCGGGCGCTGCCCGAGGGCCGCCTGCCCCGCCTCACATCGGTGTCGCACCACGTGGCCGAGCTGGTCAACCTGCCCATGAACCCCCAACAGCCCTACGTCGGGGCCAGCGCCTTCGCCCACAAGGCGGGGCTGCACGCCAGCGCGCTGAGCCGCCGTCCCGACGCCTACGAGCACGTCTCCCCGGAGCTGGTCGGCAACGGCACCCGGGTGCTGGTGTCGGAGATGGCCGGCCGCTCCACGCTGGAGATGAGGGCGGCCGAGCTCGGCCTGGACATCGACGGCCGGGTGCTCGGCGATGTGATCGACACCCTCAAGCGCCTGGAGCACGCCGGATACCACTTCGAGGCGGCCGACGCCTCCCTGGAGCTGCTGATGCGGGGCGCGGCCGGCTGGGAGCAGGACTACTTCAAGCTGGAGTCGTTCCGGGTGTCGATGGACCACCGCTCGGGAACCGGGGCTAGAGCCTGGAACGATGTCTCCGTAGAGGTCGACACCGAGGCCACTGTCAAGCTGTGGGTCGGCGGAGAGCGCCGGGTGGCGGTGGGGGAGGGCAACGGCCCCGTCAACGCCCTCGACACCGCGCTGCGGTCCGCCCTCGGCGACCGCTACCCGGCTCTGGAGCACATCTCGCTCACCGACTTCAAGGTCCGGGTCCTCGACACCCAGAAGGGCACCGGAGCGGTCACCCGGGTCCTGGTCGACTCCACCGACCGCCGCAAGGTGTGGACCACCATCGGCGTGTCCGAGAACATCATCGAAGCGTCCTGGCAGGCCTTGGCCGACTCGGTCGTCTACGGCCTCCTCCACGCCGACGACTGATCACATCGCCAGCGCGCCTACGCTTCGCTTCGTGGCTGCTCCCTCCCATGTTCCCGCCACAGCGCATCCCCCGACGCTGTACCGGTCGCCGCCGCGGCGGGACGATCCCTGGACGGCGGACCGGCCCGGCGAGGTGGTCGGCGCCGAGCCCGCAGCTGGCCCGGGTCTGGGCAGCCAGGGCCCTGACCAGGGATACGCGCTCAAGCTGGCCGAGCGCTTCGCCGGCCAACTCATGCTGGCCGCCGGAGAGCGCGAGGACCACGCCTTGGCCGGATGCGTGGCGGTGGCGCTGCGCCGGGCATCAATCTTCGGCCGGGCCCCGGTGATGCACGACGTGCGCCTGGCCCTCGAGCTGTTCGGCTTTCTGGACGAGGCCGACGCCGAGTTGGTTGCCTGGCGCCGGGACCGATTCGCCGGCGCGGCCGGCCACCACGGCTACCACGTCAAGCTGCGACTGGCCGATCTGGTGCCGACCGAGACGCTCCGTCTCACCCCGGCCGCGGTCGCCGCGGCCCGCGCCCGGAGTTGGCGCGCGGCGCTGGGGCCCCTAGCGGACTAGTTCAGGCCCCGTCGGCCGCCCGGCGGCGCGTCAGGCCTTGACGACGAGAGTTCCGGCCGCCTTGTCGTGCCACCCCTGGCGGACCTTGTCCCAGAGGAGCGAGACGTAGACCAGCAGCGACAGGATCCATCCGACGACAGGAATGAAGCCGAGCACCGCGGGGATGATCCATCGGACGATCGATTTGCTCCATCCGGGCGCCAGGCCGTTGTCGGCCCGCACGACCTTGATGCGCGCCGCCATCTTTCCGAGGGTCTGGCCCCTAGTGGCGATCAGGGTCACCTCGTAGAGGATGCCAATGGCGACTGCCAGGAGCGCGAATCCGATGAAGGTCCCGGTTACCGCGGCGGAGTTCTCCTCCGTCCAGTCTTCGGAATCGACGCCCAGCGCCGCGGCGATGCCAACAGCGAACAGGATCAGGACGGCCACGAGCATGATCACCGCATCGAGGATCCTCGCGCCCAGGCGTCTGCCGGCTCCGGCGAGTTCTACGGTCCCGCCGGTGCCGATAGCGGCCCAGCCCGTCATCGTCTGGGGACTCTGCGACGCCGGTCCTGGCGGGGGAGGGGGCGGTGACGACCAACTCGAGTCGTCTGGCGGGGGCGGGGGCATGTCGGACATGGCGTGCTCCTTCGGCCTCGAAGACGGCGCTGAGACGACGGTAGCAGAGCGCGCTGACGCGAGATCAAGGTTCGGTTGTCCCGATTGCGCTCCACAGGAGCCTCGCAGTGCGTCGCTAGTCTCGCTGTGTGAGTTCGGTCAGGGTTCGGTTCGCGCCTGCGCCTACGGGGTTTCTGCATGTGGGCAGCGCCCGGACGGCGCTGTTCAACTGGCTGTTCGCCCGCCATTGCGGCGGCGAGATGGTGCTGCGGGTGGAGGACACCGACGCCGCGCTGAAGACCCAGGAGTACGTGGACGCCATCGTCGAGCCGCTGCGGTGGCTGGGCATCGACTGGGACTCGGGGCCTCACTTCCAGTCGGAGCGGCGCGACCGTCACGGAGCCGCTATCGAGCGGCTCGTGGCCGACGGCGCCGCCTACTACTGCGACCTCACTCGGGCCGAGATCGAGGAGCGGTGTGCCACCGCGGGCCTTCCGGTCGGCTACCACGGCTGGTCGCGCGACCGCGGCGTGAGCGACGGGCCGGGCGTCGTGGTGCGGTTCCGCTGCCCCGACCACGGCGAGACGGTCGTCGAGGACGTGGTGCGCGGCCGGGTCGGCTTCCCGAACGAGTCGCTGGAGGACTTCGTGATCCGGCGGGGCGATGGCTCGCCCACCTTCCATCTGGCCAACGCGGTGGACGACCACCACATGGGGATCACCCATGTGATCCGGGGCGAGGACCTCCTCAACACCACGCCCAGGGTGATGCTGATCTGGCAGGCCCTCGGCTTCGGCGAGCCGCCGGTGTACGCCCACCTGCCGCTGCTGGTGAACGCCAAGCGCCAGAAGCTGTCCAAGCGCCGCGACGACGTGGCCCTCCACAACTACCAGCGGCGGGGCTACCTGCCCGAGGCCATGGTCAACCACTTGGCCCTGCTGGGTTGGGGGCCGCCCGACGACGTGGAGATCCGCCCGCTGGACGAGATCGTCGAACTGTTCGACCTTGCCGCGGTCAAGCCGGCCCCGGCGTTCTTCGACCCCGCCCGCCTCGACCACATCAACTCGGCCTACATCAGGGCGCTCACACCCGATCAGTTCGCCGACCGGGCCCTGCCGTTCGCGGCAGGCGTTGGCGCCGTCGACGGCGATGCGGGCGGGATGGCCGACGGGCAGGGCGTATCCGAGGACGCGCCGGCGCGCACCGAGCGGGTCCGCGCCGCCACCCTGCGGCTCGCGGGCGACCTCCAGCAGAGGGTCGCTACTCTCACCGACGTCGCAGGCTGGATCGACTGGATAGTGGCCGACGACGTGGTCTGCGACGAGAAGGCCTGGCACAAGTCGATCGTCAAGGGCAGGGCGGCTGCGGAGGTGCTCGAGGCGGTGGAGGCCCGGCTGGCCCGCGACGATTTCTCCTCCGCCGAGCGGCTGGAGGCCATCGTCATGGGCGTGGGCGACGATCTGACCGAGAGCATCGGGGCCCGGGTGCGGTCCCAGCCCCCGGTCCGCGCAGCGCTGTCGGGCACCGGCGCGGGCTTGCCCCTGTGGGAGCCGATGCGCCTGCTGGGCAAAGAAGAGACGCTCCGGCGGATCCGAGCCGCCCGCGAACGTCTCTGACCCCTGTCGCGG
>CAXXKN010000003.1:0-42777 GCA_963662645.2 Acidimicrobiales bacterium | reverse complement strand
GGCGACGTAGGCCAGGCGATGGGAGTCCACCGCCTCCCGCTGCTCGGCCTCGCTCAGTTGCTCCCAGGAGCGGCCGTCCGGCACCAGCCTTGCGCCGGAGGCGAGCTCGTCGATCAGCTCGGCGATCGGCCGGGCCCGGCCAGCCTCGGGATCGAACCACGAGTTGAAGATCTGCAGGAAGATCCACTGGGTCCACCGGTAGTAGTCGACGTCGGTGGTGGCGACGCCCCGCCGCTTGTCGTGGCCCAAGCCGAGCCGGTCGAGTTGGCGGCGCATGTTGTCGATGTTGGCCTCGGTATTGATCCGGGGGTGCTGGCCGGTCTGGCGGGCGTGCTCTTCCGCCGGCAGCCCGAACGCGTCGAAGCCCATGGTGTACAGCACGTTGAACCCGCACATCCGCTTGAACCGGACGTAAACGTCGGTGGCGATGTATCCCAGCGGATGGCCCACATGCAGCCCCGTCCCCGACGGGTACGGGAACATGTCCATGACAAAGAGCTTGGGTCCGGCCGCATCGCGCCCACGCGAGAGCTCCCCGGCCGGGTTGGGGGTCTCGTAGGCGCCGCTCGCTTCCCAACGGACCTGCCAGCGGCTCTCGATCTCGGCCGCCAGGTCCGCGTCGTAACGGTGCGGGGGAGTGTCGGCCTCGGGCGCGGCGGGCATGGAGGCCAAGGCTACGGGCGCCCACAGCGCCGCGAACCCCGGCCCGCGAATGGTCGCCGCCAGTCCAACAATAAGTGTCCCCCAAGTTGCTTGTGCCGACCCCGAACCGTGGTACAGTCCGTTCCGTATCGTGGGACTGGTCCACAGTGCGGAACCAGCAGGTGGCTGTCATCCGTCGCGAAGGACCCCAGACCGACCTCCGGAGGGCTGAGCCGGATGACCGACACCCCTGCGACCGGACCCGACATGGCCGACGACGACATCGATCTGGCGAGCCTCGACGACGAGGAGCTTACGGCCCAGATGCACGACGACCTGTACGACGGGCTGGCCGACGAGATCGCCGAGGGCACCAACATCCTGCTGGGCCGGGGATGGCCGGCCGACAAGGTGCTCAACGACGCCCTCGTCGAGGGAATGCGCATCGTCGGAATCGACTTCCGCGACGGGATCCTCTTCGTGCCCGAGGTCCTGCTGGCCGCCAACGCCATGAAGGCGGGCATGGCCATCCTCCGGCCGCTGCTGGCCGAGACGGGCGCCGAGCCCATCGGCAGTGTGGTGATCGGCACGGTGAAGGGCGACATCCACGACATCGGCAAGAACCTGGTGGCCATGATGCTCGAGGGGGCCGGCTTCGAGGTGTTCGACCTCGGCATCAACACCGACGCCGACGAGTTCCTGGCCGCCCTCGACGAGCACCAGCCCGACATACTCGGCATGTCGGCGCTGCTCACCACCACCATGCCCTACATGAAGGTCGTGATCGACACCCTCACCGAGAAGGGCATCCGCGACAACTTCATCGTCCTCGTCGGCGGGGCACCCCTCAACGAGGAGTTCGGAACGGCCATAGGCGCCGACGCGTACTGCCGGGACGCCGCCATCGCGGCCGAGACGGCCAAGAGCTTCGTATCGGCCCGCCGGGCCGCCGGATGACGGCCGTTTCCCAGCCTCCAAGGGTCCTGGTCATCGGCTGCGGCGCGCTGGTTCGCGAGCTGCGCGCGGTGGCTGACCTCAACGGCCGTGAGCATCTCCAGGTGGAGTGCCTGCCCGCGATCATGCACAACCGCCCCGAGCAGATCCCCGACGCCGTCCGCCGAAGGGTCCGCTCCGCCAAGGATCGCGGCACCTACAGCACGATCCTGGTGGGCTACATGGACTGCGGCACAGGCGGGCTACTCGACCGGGTGTGCTCCGAGGAGGGCGTCGAGCGGCTGCCCGGCGCCCACTGCTACGAGCTCTACGCCGGCGCGAAAGCCTTCGCCGGCCTGCAGGAGGCCGAACCGGGCACCTTCTACCTCACCGACTACCTGGTGCGGCACTTCGACCGGGTGATCATGCAGGGTCTGGGCATCTCACAGCATCCAGAGCTCCTCGAGGCGTACTTCGGCAACTACACCCGGGTGATCCACCTGGCCCAGACCGACGACGACCGCCTGGCCCGAGCGGCACAGCAGGCCGCCGACCGTCTGGGCCTTCGCTGCGAGCGGATCTTCACCGGCATCGGCGGGCTCGAGCGCCCCATCGTCGAGTTGGCGGCCGCGGCCGGGGCAGAGGCGGCATGAGCCCCCCGGCGGGTCGAGGCGGGCGCAGGCGGCGCAACGACGACGGGAACCTCGTGCTGATCAGCTGGCGCGACATTCCCGCCCAGGTCAACGGCGGCTCCGGCGCCGACCGGATTCAGCGCATCCTCCCCCGCCGCTTCCAGAGAGCGATCGACCGGGCGGCCATGGTCGCCGGCAAGACCCAGGCCTCTCAGTATGTCGGCGAGTGGCGCCGCACCATGATCCCCGCGGGCTCCGATGATCCCGAGACTGCGGCGATGGCGGCCGCGGCCTCCCTGGAGGAGGCCTTCCCGCGGGAGCGCCTGGACGAGTTCGTCAGGACCGGCGGATGGGATCCTGAGCGTGACGGCCACGACCAGCCGACGCCCGTGCCCGGTGATCGCCAAGGAGGCCTGCAGTGACCGACACCGTCGTCAGCTCGGCCACCAAGGAGGTCGTCATCGGGTTCGACCGCCCGTTCGTGATGATCGGCGAGCGCATCAACCCCACTGGGCGGCGCCTGCTGGCCGAGGAGATGCGCAACGGCGACTTCAGCCGGGTCGAGGCCGACGCGCTGGCTCAGGCCACGGCCGGGGCCCACATGCTCGACGTCAATGCGGGGATCCCGCTGGCCGACGAGCCGGCCCTGCTGGCGCAGGCCATCAAGCTCGTGCAGAGCGTGACCGACGCGCCCCTGTCCATCGACTCCTCGATCGTCGAGGCCCTCGAGGCCGGCATCGCGGTGTACGAGGGCAAGCCCCTGATCAACTCCGTCACCGGGGAGGAGGAGGTGCTGGAGCGGGTGCTGCCCCTGGTGGCCCGCCACGGCGCCGCGGTGGTGGCCATCTCCAACGACGAGACCGGCATCAGCGAGGATCCCGACGTCCGTTTCGAGGTGGCCCGCAAGATCGTGAACCGGGCCGCCGACCACGGAATCCCGGCCTGCGACGTGGTGGTGGACCCCCTGGTGATGCCTATCGGCGCCATGGGCACGGCTGGACGGCAGGTGTTCCAGCTCGTGCGCCGCCTGCGGGCCGAGTTGGGGGTCAACACCACCTGCGGCGCCAGCAACGTCAGCTTCGGCCTGCCCGCCCGCCACATGATCACGGGAACCTTCCTGTCGATGGCAATCGGGGCCGGGCTCACGTCCGCGATCATGAACCCCATGCACGCCGAAGTGAAGAACGCGGTGATGGCCGCAGACGTCCTGGCCGGGAACGACCGGGACTGCGCCGCGTGGATCGCGGAGCACCGGGACCCCGACGCGGTCGGCTTGAGACGGCGGGGCGGGCGTCGCCGAAGCGCCTGAGTCCATGCACGACGGGCCCTTGACTGGACAAGCCTGACATGCAGGACATGCACAGCGTCGTGTTCAACCCCTCGGGGATACGCGCCTCGGTGGCTGCCGGAGCCACCGTGCTCGACGCGGCCCGGGCCGGCGGCGTCGACCTCGACTCGGTGTGCGGCGGCCGCGGCCTGTGCGGCCGCTGCCAAGTCTCGCCCACCGACGCCCGCGTCCTGTCCGATCCCGGTCCCACCGAGCTGGGCTACCGGGGGCGGCGCCCCCTGTCCGACGGCTGCCGGCTGGGCTGCCAGGCCGTGTTGCTGGCCGACGCGGTCATCGACGTCCCGCCTACCAGCCAGGTCCACCGCCCAGTGGTGCGCAAGTCGATCGATCTCACCGGGGTGGTCATCCATCCGGTCGTCACGCTGCACTATGTGGAACTGCCCGAGGTCGTCCTGGGTTTCGAGGTCGCCGACGTCGACCTGATCGCCGAGGCCCTCGCCGCCGACTGGGGGCTGACCGATGTGGAGTTCCCGGTGCCGGTCCTGGCGGGGCTGTCCCCGGCGATAGCGGCCGGAGACCGGTTGGTCACGGTGGTGGTTCACGACCGCCGCACCGTCCTCGACGTGCGCCCCGGCTACTCCGACGAGGCCTGGGGGGTGGCCGTCGATGTCGGATCGACGACCATCGCCGGCTACCTGCTCGAGCTCTCGTCGGGCGAGGTGGCCGCGGCCTCGGGCCGGATGAACCCGCAGATCCGCTTCGGCGAGGACCTCATGAGCCGGGTGTCCTACGTGATGATGAACCCCGGCGGCGAGGCCGAGCTCACCGCGGCCGTGCGCAACGCCGTCGACGAACTGGTGGGCGAGCTGTGCGAGCAGGCCGGTGCGGACCGCAGCCGGGTGCACGATCTGGTCGTGGTGGGGAACCCGATCATGCACCACCTGGTGCTGGGACTGGACCCCACGCCGCTGGGAGCGGCGCCGTTCACGCTCACCACCGCCGCAGCCGTGCGGGGCCGGGCCACCGACATCGGGATCGATCTGCCGAACGCCGCTCTGTACGTGGGACCGTGCATCGCCGGGCACGTCGGTGCGGACGCGGCCGCGGCCACCCTGGCCGAGGGCCCTCACCGGGCGGCTGAGCCGATGCTGGTGGTGGATGTGGGCACCAACGCCGAGATCGTGCTGGGCGACGGCAACCGGGTGCTGGCCGCGTCCAGCCCGACGGGCCCGGCCTTCGAGGGCGCCCAGATCAGCTGCGGCCAGCGGGCCACTCCCGGCGCGGTGGAGCGGATCCGCATCGATCCCGACACCTGGGAGCCCCGGCTCAAGGTGATCGGCTGCGAGCTCTGGTCCGACGAGCCCGGCTTCGCCGAGGAGTTGGACCGGGCCGGCCTGCAGGTCTCGGGGCTGTGCGGCTCGGGCATCATCGAGGTGATCGCGGAGATGTACCTGGCCGGCATCATCGATCGCCACGGCGTGATCACCTCGGAGCAGGGCCGGTCGCAACGGATCGTGGCCGACGACCGCACCTTCAGCTACGTGGTTCAGTGGGCGCCGATCCGGCTGCACGTCACCCAGAACGACGTTCGGGCCGTCCAGCTGGCCAAAGCCGCCCTGAGGGCCGGCATCGACTTGCTGCGCGAGCACGCCGGCATCGTCGAGGTGCCCGACATCCGGCTGGCGGGCGCCTTCGGCGCCCACATCGACCCGGTGCGGGCGATGGTGCTGGGCCTCGTGCCCGACACGCCCCACGGCGGGGTTCGAGCGGCCGGCAACGCCTCGGGTGTGGGCGCGGTGCGCATGCTGCTGTCCGGCGAGCAGCGCCTCGAGATCGAGCGGGTGGTGCGATCGGTGATCAAGATCGAGACGGCCACCGAGTCTCGCTTCCAGGAGCTGTTCGTGGCGGCCATGGCCTTCCCCCACGACACCGACCCCACCCCCCACCTGGCCGCGGTGATCGATCTGCCCACAGCGGACACATCCGGGAGCGACCTGAGCCGTCGCCGTCGCCGCAGGCCTCGCCCCGCCGCATGAGGCGCAGACAACCCCGGCCATCCCTCGGCGCGATGCCGCGCGGACAGGCCAGACGAACGAGAAGACGCAAGGATTGGGGACAGGACACAATGAGCGAACACCGATGAGCGAGACACGGGGGCGCAGAGGCGGAGGCCGGGCCGGTCGCCGGGCCGCGAGGGCGGCGACAGCGGAGGCCGCGCCGTACCTGGTCCGCCGGCTGCCGCCCGTGGACATAGTCGACGCCGACGGCTTGGAGCAGATCGAGCGCAACGCCGAGACGATCCTGTCCGAGGTCGGCATCGCCTTCCAGGAGTTCCCCGAGGCACTGGAGCTGTGGCGGGCCGCCGGGGCCGACATCGACGGCGAGCTTGTGAAGTTCCCGCCCGGTCTGTGCCGCCAGATCGTGCAGGACAACGCGCCCGCCGTCTACACCCAGCACGCCCGCAATCCCGCCCGCAGCGTGAAGGTCGGCGGCGACGCCACCGTGTTCGCCCCCAACTACGGATCGCCCTTCGTGATGGACCTCGACCGGGGCCGCCGCTACGCCACGCTGGAGGACTTCTGCAACGTGGTGAAGCTCGCCTACGCCCTGCCCCAGCTGCACCACAGCGGGGGCACGGTGTGCGAGCCGGTGGACGTGCCGGTGAACAAGCGCCACCTCGACATGGTGTACGCCCACCTGCGCTACAGCGACAAGCCGTTCATGGGCTCGGTGACCGCGGCCTCCCGCGCCGCCGACTCCGTCGAGATGGCCCGCATCGCCTTCGGGGGTGACCTCGCCGACCGCACGGTGATGACCTCGCTGATCAACGCCTCGTCGCCGATGCGCTGGGACGCCACCATGCTGGGCGCGGCCACCACATACGCCCGCGCCAACCAGGCCTGCATCGTCAGCCCGTTCATCCTGGCCGGGGCGATGTCGCCGGTGACGGTGGCCGGCCTGGCCGCCCAGGCGCTGGCCGAGGCGCTGTCGGGCATGGCCTACCTGCAGCTGGTGCGGCCCGGCGCGCCGGTGGTGTTCGGCACGTTCGCCTCGTCGATGTCGATGGCTACCGGGGCGCCCACCTTCGGCACGCCCGAGGCCGGCCAGGCGATCTACGTGATGGCGTCGCTGGCCCGCCGGGTCGGGGTGCCGTTCCGCTCAGGCGGGCAGTTCACGTCCTCGAAGCTCCCCGACGCGCAGGCGGCCTACGAGTCGGCCCACACCCTGCTGCCCACGATGCAGGCCGGCGTGAACTTCGTGCTGCACGCCGCGGGCTGGCAGGAGGGCGGCCTGGCCCTGGGCTACGAGAAGCTGATCCTGGACGCCGATCAGCTGGGCGCCATGGAGGTCTGGGCCCGGGGAGTGGACACAAGCGACAACGGCCAGGCCATGGAGGCATTCCGGACCAACGCCCACGGCGACCACTTCCTGGGCAACCAGCACACACTGGCCAACTTCGAGACCGCCTTCTGGCGATCGGACATCTCCGACGCGGCCAGCTACGAGCAGTGGTCCGAGGAGGGTTCTCTATCCGCGGCCCAGCGCGCCAACGCCCGCTGGAAGCAGCTCCTGGCCGACTACGAGCCTCCCCCCATCGACGACGCGGTGGACGCCGAACTGCGAGACTTCATGGCCCGGCGCAAGGCCGAAATGCCCGACGAGATCGGCTGACCCAGCGGCCGGGGCCGAGATGCCCGACGAGATCGGCTGACCCCGCGGCGGGGCGGGCGCCCGCCGGGTCCGTCAGCTGGCGATCGAGACGTCCTGCAGCTGGGGGCGGTCGGGAAGGCGCAGACCTATGAGCTCTCCCGCGGCGTGGAGCTCGAAGTGCCACACGTCGATGTCGTCGGGGCTGCTCTCGCGCAGGGAGGTGACTGCATGCCAGATGGCGTAGCGAGCAGCCCGGATCGTCGACTCCGGAGACTCGGCCGCGCGCGACACGGCCGCATACCCCGCGGAGATGCCCGCGTAGACATCGCCATTCACGGCCACTGAGGCTGCGGCCCACTCCGCGAGCGCCCTCAGCGCACGGGGCCGGGACCGGTTGACCCGATCGTCGAAGACCGCCTCCACCCACGAGTGCCAAGCCGATGAACCTCGCTCCGCCATCTGTGTCTCCTTTCGACGCGCTCCGAGGGGACCTGGGTCTGAGGCTAGTGGGCCACCGCCGCGCTTCATCGCGACAGCGGCCCATCCAGCCCGCTCGTGGCTGCCGGCGGGACGGATCGAGGGCGTCGCGCTCGCGGCTACCGGCGGGGCGGATCGAGGGCGTCGCGCAGACCGTCCCCGATGAAGTTGATGCACAGGACCGTGGCCACGATGGCCAGACCCGGCGCCCACACCAGCCAGGGCGCGGTGATCATGAAGCCCTCATTGCCCCCGAGCATGTTTCCCCAGGTGGCGGTGTGGGCCGGGCTGACCCCCAGTCCCAGGAAACTCAGCGTCGACTCGGCGAGGATGGCGCCCGCCACGGTCAACGACACCGCGACGACGATCTCGCCGACCAGGTTGGGCAGCAGATCGCGGACCATGATGCGGCGGCCGGGCACACCGAGCGCGACGGCTGCCTCGACGAACTGGTTCTCGCACAGCGACAGCACTTTGGCTCGCACGATGCGGGCCGGGACCATCCAGGTAACTCCGGCCAGCACGATCACCACATCGAGCACGCTGTCACCCAGTATTCGGGCCGCCATGATCACCACCATCAGACTGGGGAGGGCCAGCATCGTGTCGGTGAAGCGCATCAGCGCCGAGTCCACCCACCCCCGGCAATAGCCCGCCACCAGACCCACAGCCGTTCCTGCCACACCGCTGATCAACGCCACGGCCACGCCGACCAGCAGGGAGATCCGGCCTCCGTAGAGGATCCGGCTCAGAGTGTCGCGCCCGAGGGTGTCGGTTCCCAGCAGGAAGTCGCCGCTCGGCGGTGCGAGAATCCTGTCCAGGTTCTGCTCGGTGGCACCGTAGGGAGCAACCCAGTCCGCGAATACGGCGCACAGCGCGATCAGGGTGAACATCGCCAGCGAAGCGGCCGCGAGACGATGCTTGCGGAACCGTCGCCACACGGTCCGCCAGTGCGGCGCGGCCTCATCGCTGGGTGTCTCCAGCGGCTGCCCCGCCATCGACCGCCTGTCGCTGAGCCGGCGCTCGCCCCGGTGCTGGTAGCCCGGCCGGAACGGCGAACGCTCAGCCATAGCGGATCCTGGGGTCGAGCACGGCGTAGAGCAGATCGGCCAGCAGGTTCATCAAGAACACCGCGGCCGCGACGATCATCACCGTGGCCAGCAGCACGGGGTAGTCGCCGCCGTGGAGTGCGTCGAGGAACAGTAGGCCCATGCCCGGGTACTGGAAGACCCGCTCGGTGACGATCAAGCCGCCCACCAGCAGGCCGAGATCCACCGCGGCCAGCGTCGTCACCGGGATCAGCGCATTGCGCACGCCGTGGCGCACAACCACCTGGCGTTCGGGCAGGCCCTTGGCCCGGGCGGTGGAGATGTAGTCCATGCCCATGACGTCGAGCATGGAAGACCTCATGTAGCGGCTGTAGGCCGCGATCAGCTGCAGCGACAGCGCGATCACCGGCAGCGCGAGGTGGCGGGCCCTGTCCAGCAGGTCGAAGCCCTGCTGGCCGGGCGAGTAGATGCCGGCGGTGGGCAGCAGGGGCGCTCCGAGCCGGAGCCACTGGGCCAGGTACAGCCCGAACAGCAGTTGCAGCATGAGACCCAGCCAGAACACCGGAATCGAGATGCCCAGAAACGACACCGTGGTGGCGGCCCTGTCGACGACCGAGTCTGGGCGCAGCGCCGACAGAGTGCCCACAGCCAGCCCGACCGCGAGCGAGATGGCCATCGCCACCGCGATCAGCAGCAGCGTGTTGGCCATGGCGCTGCGCACCAGCGGCCACACGTCCTGGCCATTGCGGACCAGCGACGTGCCCAGGTCGCCAGTCACGAAGTTGCCCAGCCACGTCAGGTAGCGAACCCCGAAGGGCTCGTCTAGGCCGAGGGATTCGATGTAGGCCCTTCGGGCCTCGGGGCTGATGCGGGGGTTGAGCGTCAGCTGGGCGGCAGGACTAGTGATCTTGCCCGCCGCCCAGAATGTGGCGAACGAGACCGCCAGGAGTATGGGAACGGTGACCGCGAGACGTCCGGCCGCGTAACGGATCACCCTCGAAGTGTGCCCACCGGCCCCGCTCGCCGGATCGCCCTGTCGCTCACCCGATCACGCCCCGACCGATCGCCCTGTCGCTCACCCGATCGTTCCCGACCGCTCACCCGATCACTGTCCAGTCGTAGAGGTCGTAGAAGCCTCCGTAAACGCTCGACACGTACTTGCCCGGTCCTTCCAGCACCTCGGGGTCCCAGGCCAGCAGGTTCGGCAGCATGTACAGCGGAATCCAGGGGACGTCGTCGGCGAGCAGGGCGCCCAGTTCGTGGACCAGCTTCAAACGCTCTGCCTCGTCGAGTTCGGCGTCTATGGCGAAGGCCAGATCGCTGGCCTGCTGGCTGGCGTAGGCGGTGAAGTTCTGGCCGCTGTAGGAGTTGGCCTCGGTGGGGATGCCGTCGATGTCGTAGAGGGCGGTAACGGACGGATCGGGGTTTGTGCTGTTGGCGAACAGCGCCACCGGGCCGAAGTTCATGACCGGCAGGCGATTCTGGAAGAGTTCGCCTGCGTCGTAGTTGATGATCTCCCAGCCGATCCCGAACGGCTTGGTCATCTCGGTCACCAGAGCCTGGATGTCCTCGCGGCGCTTGTTGCCGGCGACGGTGTTCCACTGCAGCACCAGCTCGACGCCCTCAGAGTTGACCCACAGGCCCTGGAGGTCAGGGCGGGTCCAGCCGTCGGCGGTCAGCAGTTCCTCGACGGCGTCCATGTCCTGGACGTACCGATCGAAGTGTGAGCCGCACCACTCTCCGAAGGCCGGGTTCCAGCCTGCGCACTGCAGCACCATCGGATCGTCGATGATGGGGCCCAGCGCGACCTCGGCGACTTGCTCCCGGTCGAGCGAATGGGCGAGGGCCTGACGGAGCCCTGTGGTTATCTCGAAGCGTCGGTCGGGCGCGGCCTGATTGATCCAGAGGCCCTCCATGAAGATGCCCTCCCCAGACACGAACGCCAACGGCGGTCCGAGACGCTGCTTGGCACCGGGGAAGGGCTGGGGGAAGGCGGCCATGACCTCGCCTGTCTGCAGGGCCGCGACCTCGGTGTCGGTGTCTTCCCGGGGGACCATCACCACCCGGTCGACCAGCGGCATACGGTCGGCGACCCAGTAGTTCTCGTTGGGGACGAGGATGTGCTGCTCCTGGCTCCAGGACTCCTGGCGCCACGGCCCGGCCGAGATCGGGATCGAGTCGTTCCAGTAGCCGGATATCTCGGTATCGCCGTCGAAGGCGTGGGCCGGCAGGAGCCCGCCGAAGAGCTGGCGCCAGGGTGCGTAGGGCTCCGAGAACGTGATGACCGCGGTGTGGGGGTCCTCGTGGCCCACATCCGTGATGAGGTCGTAGCCGATGGTGTTGAGCGAGCCTTCGGTGTCGAGCACGGCGCGCCACGTGAACCACACGTCGGTGCTGGTGATGGGCGTGCCGTCGCTCCAGCGCGCCTGGGGGTCGAGCCGGTAGGTCACGGTGAAGCTGCCGTCGGAGTGGGTCTCCACCCCGCCGTTGTCCGGACCGGGAGCTTCGACGATCACCGGGGAGGCCCTCAGGTTGTTGGCCTCGTCGTACTCCATCAGGCCGGCCTGGAAATGGACGAGCACCGACCAGCCGAGCCAGCTGGCGTTGGCGCAGGAGGTCAGCGGGTTGAGGCACTCGGGCCACTGCTCCACCGCCAGCACGATCTCGCCGCCGGGACGTCCCGCGGCGGGCTCGGACGGTGCCGGGTCTGTGTCGGCGGAGCCAGCCGTGGTGGCGGCGGGATCGGTTGCACCGTCGCTGTCCGCCGCTTCGATGTCGATGTCGATAGAACCGCCGCACGCGGCCACCACGATCAGCGCCGCCACCACCAGCAGGCCCCGCCAGTGTCCGATATACCGCGACGGTTTCGCCAGCTGCGCTCTCACGGAGTCTCACACTAGCCGTCACTGCCCTCACGGCAGGCGTCCCAAAGGGGTCGGCTGCCCTATCCCCGGCACCGGCGGCCCCGGGGCTCGACTCCCCTATCCCCGGAGCGGGCGACGCAGGAGGTTGGCAGCGACGGCTGAGGCCCGCAGCGGCCAAGGATCGAACGTGCCCTGCTCGGCGACAGGTAGGGCCGGTCGTGTGAACATCCGGTACACGACGTACAACGCGATCACGGCGTGACACACGATCAGGACCCCGAAGTAGGCCCACGGCGCAATGGCCGCCATCAGGAACCCGCCCAGCGTCGGCCCTATCACGGCCCCGACCCCGCTGACCCGCACCAGTGATGCGCTGGCCCCGGTCAACTGCGCGGGCGAGACGCTGTCGGCGGTGGTGGCCACAGCCAGCGAGTACAGCGGGAAGGTCGAGCCGCCGTGAACCAACATCAACAGCAGCGAGAGCACCGACCCCACCGACACCAGCAGGTGCAGCCCCGCGGAACCGGCCGCGATGATGGCCACGACAAGGATCACATAACGGCGAGGCACCCGATCGGAGGCACTGCCGATAAGCCACTGAAACACCACCGAGCCCACCATGGACGAGACCACGAACAGCGAGATCCGGGTGTCGGACAGGCCCTCGGAGGCGGCGTAGAACGCACCGAGCCCCATCAGGCAGCCTTGCGAGACGCCGACCCAGAACGCGGTGAGCAACCCCAGCGGCACGATCTTGACAAGCTCCCGCAGCGAGACCGGCTCGGGCACCACGAGCGGCGGCGCGGTGGACGCCGACAAGGCCACCGGCACCAGCGCGAACGAGATCAGCGCCGAGGACGCTACGAACAGCTTGAACCCGCCGGGATCGGCGAGGTTGAGCATGAGCTGGCCAGCGCCCATCCCGCCCATCGTGACGATCATGTAGCGCGACAGCATCCGGCCCCGGGTGGCGTTGGTGGCCATGTCGTTGAGCCACGACTCGACGGTCACCAGGATGCCGGCCAGGCACAGCCCGTAGGCCAACCTCAGCAGGGTCCACGACACCGGATTGACCCAGATTACGTGCAGGATCGCGGCGGCCGAGCCCACCGAGGACAGCGCGGCGAACACCCGGATGTGGCCGACGGAGGCGATGAAGTGCTCCGCCGCCCGGGTTCCGAACAGGAAGCCCAGGAAGTAGCCGGCCATCACCACGCCGGTCACCGCCAGCCCGAAGTCCTCCAGTTCGGCCCGCACCCCTAGGGCGACGCGCAGCAGACCGTTGCAGGACATGACCAGGGCCACTCCGACGAGCAGCGATCTGACCGCGCCGAAGCTGTCGCCGCGCGGTTCGATCCACGGTCCCCCCGTCAGCCCGTCGTCCGCGGGCTCGGGCCGTACCACAGCACCGGATGCCACGGCCGGATCGTAGTGACGCGCCTCGATGGCAAGGCCGCAATTCGCTCGTGACTTTCGTCACGGAGGAGGGGTGCGTGGGCCGCGCCAGCCGCCGCCGGGTCGGGCTCCCGCCGGCTTCGGGGTCGAGCCGCGTGAGACTCGGGGTCGGGTTGCGTCAGGCTCGGGGGCCGACTCCGTCAAGCTCGAGCCAGGGCCGCGGCGATGGCCCACAGGTTGGTGCCAGCCGACAGGCCGGCAAGGCTCCGTCAAGCTCCAGCCAGGGCCGCGGCGATGGCCTTGCGCACCGGGATGGGGCTCTCGATCTGTAGGAAGTGACCCACCCGGTCGAGGTACACGGTGGTGGCCCGGCTGCCGCCGAAGGACTCGATCATCCCGGCGGCCGCCCGGTTGGGCGTCATCTTGTCCTCCCGGCCCAGCACCAGCGTCACGGGGCATTGCACTCGGCCCGCGGCTGCTTCGGCCCCGTCGTAGGCGTTGCACGCGGCCAGGTCGCCGGCGAGCACTCCGGGAGGGGCCCGGTCCAGCAGCGAGGTGTTGCCCCCGATCAGCCACATGCCGGGCGAGGCGTGCCCGCCGGTGTGGGCTCGGCTGCCTATGCCCCAAGAGGTGATGAGCCGTCCGGCCACGGGGTCGTCGGCGTCGGCCGCCGATTGCAGCGCGGGATGCACCGGCATGGCCCCAGCGGTGCCCAGCAGCACCAGCGACCGGGCCACCTCGGGCCGCTGAGCGGCGGCCTCCAGCACCACGAACGTGCCCATGGAATGCCCCACCAGGTGGGCGGGTGCCATGCCCAGAGCCTCGGTGGTGCTCGCCAGCCACTCCCCCATCTGCTCGATGCTGGCCAGTGCCGGGCCTTCGCTGCCGCCGTGTCCGGGCAGGTCCACTGCCGCGGCCCGGTACCCGTGGTGGGCGATCCAGCGGGTTTGGAGCTGCCACACCGTGCGATCGCCGCCCGCGCCGTGCACCAGCACCACTGCGGGATCGTCGCCGTCGATGCTGCGGCCCCCGGTGGCGCAGCGCACCACCCGCCCGCTGATCAGCGTCTCCACGGCACTAAGTCCAAGACGCTCGGGCCGCCGAACGGAATCTCGGGAGCGTTGTGCGCGCTATATCCACAGAACCCGCACCAAGAAAAGCAGTCGGGCCGCCTGGCCGAATCTCGGGAGCATTGTGCGCGCTATATCCACAGAA
The DNA here is from genome assembly GCA_963662645.2 of Acidimicrobiales bacterium. Classification (GTDB taxonomy): domain Bacteria; phylum Actinomycetota; class Acidimicrobiia; order Acidimicrobiales; family Aldehydirespiratoraceae; genus Aldehydirespirator. The sequence goes on along the minus strand of CAXXKN010000003.1, from coordinate 28,631 downwards.
CTCGCACCAAGAATTGAGCGAGCGCACCATCAACGCTGAGAGGCCTTGAGGGCCCGCTCCAGGTCCTCGACGATGTCGCGGGGGTCCTCCAGCCCGACCGAGATCCGCACTAGGTCCTCCCCCACGCCGGCTGCGGCCAGATCAGCGGCCGACATTTGCTGGTGGGTGGTGCTGGCCGGGTGGATCACCAGCGTCTTGGCGTCGCCCACATTGGCCAGATGCGAGGCCAGGCGGACCGCGGCTATGAACTTGGCCCCAGCGTCGCGTCCTCCGGCGATGCCGAAGCTCAGGATGGCCCCGGTTCCCCTCGGGTAGAGCCGGCTGGCCAGGTCGTGGTCGGGGTGGTCCGGCATGGACGGGTACTTGACCCACGTCACCGCGTCGTTGGCGGCTAGCGCCTCGACCACTAGCTCGGTGTTGGCCACATGGCGTTGCATCCTCAGCGGCAGCGTCTCGACGCCCTGGAGGATCTGGAAGGCGTTGGCCGGGCTCATGCAGGCACCGAAGTCGCGCAGCCCCTCGGCTCGGGCCCGGCTGATGAAGGCACCGGGACCGAACTCGTCGCTGAAGCTGATGCCGTGGTAGCCGGCGTAGGGCTCGGTGATGGTTCCGAACAGGCCCGAGGCGTCCCAGTCGAAGTGGCCGCCGTCGACGAGCATGCCCCCGAGGGCCACTCCGTGGCCGCCCAGGAACTTGGTGGCCGAGTGCATCACGATGTCGGCGCCGTGCTCGAAGGGACGGATCAGGTACGGGGTCGAGAAGGTGGCGTCCACCATCAGCGGCAGGCGGTGCCGGTGGGCTACGTCGGCCACCGCGGCGATGTCGAGGACCTCGATGCCGGGATTGCCGAGCGTCTCGGCGAAGACGAGGCGGGTGTCGGCGCCGATGGCGGCTGCGAACTCGTCGGGTTGGCGGGGGTCCACGAACGTGGTGGTGATGCCGAAGCGCGGCAGGGTCAGGTTGAGCATGTTGTGGGTTCCGCCGTAGATGTTGCGGCTGGCCACGATGTGTCCGCCCGTGTCCATGAGGGTGGCCACGGCCAGGAAGAAGGCGGCCTGCCCGCTGGCGGTGGCCACCGCGCCCACCCCGCCCTCCAGCGCCGCGACCCGCTCCTCGAGCACGGCCACGGTGGGGTTGGAGATGCGGGAGTAGATGTGTCCCGGGATCTCGAGGTTGAACAGCCCGGCGGCATGGTCGGTGTCCTCGAAGGAGTACGAGGTGGTGAAGTAGATGGGCACGGCCCTGGCCCCGGTGGCGGGGTCGCTGTGTTGGCCGGCGTGGAGGCTGAGGGTGTCGAAGCGAAGGAAGTCGGGCTCTACCACACGGGCGAGCCTAGAGGCCGAGGCGATGGCCGCGGCTCGGCGGGCATCTCGCAATGCGCTGAGCGAGGCCGTGGCCCGAGCGGCCCGTGAGCGCAGCGAACGGGAGAGGGAATCACGGGGCCGAACGCGTCGAGGCCCTCGCCGTATCGGCTGGGGGAAGACCGATCTTGGCGGGGGCCTCGAGTGGGGGTGAGGGGCTCAACCCCTCAGGGAGAGGTGTCGTGCCGGGCCGGTTAGGCCGGCTGTCCGGTCAACGACCGGCTCGATAGGGGCGACCGGCCGCATCTCCGGCCACTGCCAGCAGGCTCTCGGCCACGCCCACGGCATAGCCCGGCCCTAGCGCGTCGCGCCACACCCTGGAGGGGTTGGCCTTCGTGTCGTAGCGGGGAAACGAACTCATCCTTACTCCTCCTGTTCTCTGTACGCCACATCGTCAGTGGTCTGCTGAATCTTGTCGTCAGAGACGCCCGATTGCAACGAATAGGCGGTCAGAAGGGATGTGATTTGCGTCACACCGCTGGAGTCGCCCCGCAGAGATCACGTCACACCGCGGCACCGGACCGCAGAGATCACGTCACACCGCTGGAGTCGCCCCGCAGAGATCACGTCACACCGCGGCACCGGACCGCAGAGATCACGTCACACCGCTGGAGTCGCCCCGCAGAGATCACGTCACACCGCGGTGCCGGACCGCAGAGATCACGTCACAGCGCTGGAGTCGCCCCGCAGAGATCACGTCACAGCGCTGGAGTCGCCCCGCAGAGATCACGTCACACCGCGGCGCCGGACCGGTAGAAGTCCACCGGCTCGGGTGGCAGCGGGGTGTCGCCCCGGATCAGGTCGGCGGCCTTCTCGGCCAGCATCATCACGGGGGCGTAGATGTTGCCGTTGGTCACATAGGGCATCGACGAGGCGTCCACCACCCGCAGGCCCCTCGTGCCGTGGACCTCGAGCGAGTCCGGATGCAGCGCCGCGTCATCGCCCAGGCCCATGCGGGCGGTGCAGGACGGGTGCAGGGCGGTCTCGGCGTCGCGCCGCACCCAGTCGAGGACCTCTTCGTCTGTGCTGACTGCGGTGCCCGGCGACACTTCCCCGCCGTTGAACGGATCCATGGCCGGCTGGTTGAGGATGTGGCGCGCGTGGCGGACGGCCTCTACCCACTCTCGGCGGTCCTCGTCGGTGGACAGGTAGTTGAAGCGCAGCGCCGGCTTGGTCCGGGGGTCGGTCGAGACGATGGCCACGGTCCCCCGCGAGTTGCTGTACATCGGCCCGACGTGCACCTGGTAACCGTGTCCGCCGGCAGGCGTCGAGCCGTCGTAGCGGATGGCGATGGGCAGGAAGTGGAACATGAGGTTGGGATAGGCCACACGGTCGTTGCTGCGGACGAAGCCGCCCGCCTCGAAGTGGTTGGTCGCCCCCGGGCCGCGGCGGGCGAGCCACTGCAGCCCGATCAGGGGGCGGCGCCACTTGGCCAACTGCGGCTGCATCGACACCGGCTGCTTGCAGGCGTACTCGACGTACACCTCGAGGTGGTCCTGCATGTTGGCGCCCACCGCCGGCACGTCGGCCACCACGTCTATGCCGTGGCGGCGCAGCAGGCCCGCGGGGCCAACGCCGGAGAGCTGCAGGAGCTGGGGCGAGTTGATGGCCCCGCCGCAGCAGACCACCTCACCGGCTTTCACGGTGCGGCTGCGGCCGCCCTTGGTGTAGGTGACGCCGACCGCCCGGTTCTTTTCGAAGACGATCCTGGTGGTGAACGCACGGGTGATCAGGCGGAGGTTGGGCCGGTCGAGCACGGGGTGCAGGTAGGCCCGGGACGCGCTGAGGCGGCGGCCCCGGTGGACGTTGCGGTCGAAGGCGGCGAACCCCTCCTGGCGGTAGCCGTTCACGTCGGCGGTCCGGGCGTGGCCGGCCTGCTCGGCAGCTTCCAGGAAGGCCTCGAACAGCGGGTTGGCGGCCGGTCCCCGCTCCAGCACCAGCGGACCCCGAAGGCCGCGGTAGCAACCCTCGCCGCCGGACCCCTCGACACCGCCAGTACCGCCGGCCCCCTCGACACCGCCAGAACCGCCAGAACCGCCGGACCCCTCTCCACCGCCAGAACCGCCGGACCCTTCAATCGAGATCGACGTGGACATCGTCTCCCGCGGCGAGGTGTCGCCGAGGTCGTCAGAGCCGTCGGGTCTGCTGTGGTCGTCGCCTGCTAGGCAGCGCTCCATGCGCTTGAAGTAGGGCAGGCAGTGGGCGTAGTCCCAGTTCTGCATGCCGGGGTCGGCGGCCCAGCGCTCGTAGTCGAGGGGGTTGCCCCGCTGGAAGATCATGCCGTTGATGCTGGACGACCCGCCCAGCACCCTCCCCCGGGCGTGGTAGATCCGGCGTCCGCCCATGTGGGGCTCGGGCTCAGAGGTGTACTGCCAGTCGTAGAAGCGGTTGCCGATGGGGAACGACAGCGCCGCGGGCATGTGTATGTACACGTCGAAGCGCCAGTCCCGCCGGCCCGCCTCCAGCACGAGTACCGATGCGGACGGGTCGGCGCTGAGCCTGTTGGCCAGCGCGCACCCGGCCGAGCCCCCGCCCACGATCACGTAGTCGTAGCGACGGTCGTGGTCTGCCACGGTCAACCTCGCGAACTCGCACCGGGACGCCCGCTGCCCTGTGCCATGCAACAATCGCGACCCTAACGCTGCCGGCCTCCAACCACGAAGGGACCGCCGTGAACGAGAATGCCCAACCGCAGCCAACGCCACCACCGTCGGGCCACTGCCTGTGCGGCAGCGTTAGCTACGAGGTGCACGGGCCGATCCGTCAGGTGTGGAACTGCCATTGCTGGCGCTGCCGCCGCTGGACCGGCCATTTCATGGCCGGGTCGGCTTGCAAGCGATCCGATCTCAAGCTCATATCGGAGGCCACCCTGGCCTGGCATCACCCCGCCGAAGATCCCAACGTGGCCTACGGATTCTGCCGCAATTGCGGCGGGTCGCTGTTCTGGAAGGTGGTCGAGGGCCCGCCGGATCAGATGGACCGCATCTCTATCTGCGCCGGCACCCTGGACACGCCCACCGGCCTGCACACCGAGCAGGCCTGGCACGTCGATGACGCATCCGACTACCACACCCTCGACCAGTCCATACCCGCCTCAACCCGCAAGTAGCTCGGAGACAGCCACATCAAAAGGAGTGTCTCCATGCCTCACGCCTTGCGACCCTCAGATGCGTCCGAAATCGACTCGAGCTTCGGGAGTGATCCGGAGCACGCCGCTGGCGAGGTGTCACCCGATTCGGATAGCGCGGTCGAGCAGGTCCCTGCTGAGCAGCTTGACCCTTCGAGAAGGCGCTAAGAGCGCGCGCAAATTGGTGACCATCCACCTGTCGTTGTGTTGGCCCGAGTGGACTCTCGGGTGCACACCCCAACGACAACGACATGGTGGAGGTGGTTCAAGCATGCTTGCTTTGACGCCGAGGGTGGTGGATGCGCTGTGGGCGGCGTTCGAGCCGCAGATCCCCGAGCGCGAGCCGCCGGTGCATCCGCTGGGCTGTCACCGGCGGCGGATCGCGGACCGCGACGTGTTCGAGGCGGTCCTGTTCCGGCTGGTGACAGGCTGTTCGTGGGATGTGGCGGGCCGGTTGGGCAAGGGCTCAGAGACGACGCTGCGGAACCGCTACAACGAATGGAACGCCCACGGCGCGTTCGACGCGCTGGTGGCTGAGGCCATCGACGGCTATGACCGCATCGTGGGACTGGACCTCACAGAGGCGTCGGTTGACGGGTCGGTCCACAAGGCCCCCTGCGGCGGCGAGGGAGCCGGCAAGAGCCCTGTTGACAGGGCCAAATCGGGCTGGAAGTGGTCGCTGCTCACAGACCGGGCGGGCATCCCGGTCGGCTGGGCCGCCGGCGGCGCCAACCGCCACGACCAGGCGCTGTTGGAGCCCACCTTGGCCGCGGCTCCCCGCGGGCTGCTCGCAGACGTCGAGACGCTTCACCTCGACCGCGGCTACAGCGGCAACCCGGTGCTTGAGACATGCCACAGCTACGGCATCGACGACATCGTGCGGGCCCCCAAACGCCCACCCGGCCGCAACCGCCGCACGCCCAGGGCCGCGCCGCTGGGGATGCGATGGACCATCGAGCGCACCAACTCACAGCTGTCGAACTTCGGGCAACTGCGGCGCAGCACCGACCGCAACACCAAAGCACGCCTCGGGCAACTCGCGCCCGCTGTCGCAGTGATCATCACCGTCAAACTCTTCAAATGGGCCGACCGATGGAGCCCCACATGACCGCCTATTTGCGCGCGCTCTAAGCCTGGATCCACCGGTGGGCGGCTGGTGTGGTGGGGGTTGGGGTTGGTTCGGCGCGTGGTGGGTTCTGGTGGGCGGCGCCGGGCGCCGCGGGCTGGTGCGGGCGTGCTGGGCCGGGGGTTGGGGCTTTGGCGGTTGGTGGCGCTGGGGGTGGTGCTGGGGGACGCCGGGCCCCTGGGTTCGGGGGTTCAGATGAGCAGGGGCAGGTTGCGGAGGTGTCGCAGCGCTCGGGTGAAGGTGTGCTGCCAGGGCCAGTCGGCGGGCAGGCGCAGGATGTGTCGTCGGCCGTGGTTGACGACGCGGCCGCAGACGGTGAGCAGCCGCTGTTTTTGTGTGTTGGCGACGGTGAGGCGGCCGGGGTGCTGGGCGCGGCCGAGGCGTGCGGTCCAGCGGGCGATGTTGTGGGCGAGCGAGGCGCAGGCGAGGTGGGCGGCGTTGGCGAAGAACCTGCCCGAGGGGCAGTGGGCGAGGCCGTTGTCTTTGAGGTCACGAATGGCGAGCTCGACTCGGGCGTGGTCTCGGTGGTAGGCGTCGGCGGCGGCGGTGTCGAGGTCGTGGCGGTCAGTTATGAAGCAGTGGTGGCGCCAGTCGGGCCAGAGGGTTGCCTGTGCGCCTGTGAGGCGGCTGCGGCGCGCCACCAGCCGCAGCTTGCGGGGGCCGTCGGGGTCGCGGCGGCCGGTCTCGATGGTGGTCTCAGCGACCTGCGCTATGCCTTCTTCGGTGTAGGGGATCGGCGTCCAGGCTTTGTCCCCGATGGCGTCTATGGCTGCTGAGACCTTGGAGTTCTGCGGGATCGTGATCGAATACGACGCGCCGCGGGCCTCGATGGCGTCGATCATGCCATAGGAGAAGAACCCCGCGTCGGCGCGCACGGTCACCGCCGCGCCGGGAGCGAGACGACGCAGCCTCGCCAGGGTCTCGGCCACAAACCGCAGGTGGCCGCGCTGGGAGCTGCCGGACCGCATCCGGACGTGGACCATCTCGCCGGTGTCGTCTCTGGCCGCGACCAGCGGGTGATAGCCCAACACGCCGGTGTGGCCGTAGGCGGCGCCCTGCTTGGATGTGCCGTGGACCTCACAGACCGTGGAGTCCAGATCCACCGTGATCTCCCCAGCGTCGGGCGCCGCGCCCAAAGACCACGCCCGGCCGAGCGCCAGCTCGCCGGCGCGGTCGAGCTGGCGCACGTGTCCCCACGTGAACGAGCGCAGCCATGTCCCCAAAGTCGACGGCGCCAACGGCTCAAACGGCAGCACCGCCCCAGCAGAGCCCGCCCGCAGCCTGCTCGCGTCGTCGATGAACGAGCCGCCCACCAGCATCGACGCCGCCACCGACAGCGCCTTGGCCCCCGAGCCGCGCCCCGACCCGGGCGGGCGCACCGCCGCGTCGATCAGCGCCTCCAGCCCGAGGCGGTCCATCACCGTGCCCGCCAGCAACAGCCCCGCATCCGCCACCAAAGACCCGTCGTCGAAACGAACCTCCAACCCGTCGATCCCACCCGATACGCTGCCCACAGGAAGTGCCTCCTCACGTGGCCGGAATGACCGTTACTGCAAACAGCATTCTCCCACGTCAGGAGGCCTTTCCGGTGGACGCGCCAACCCCACAGCGCTCACCGCGCCGGTGGATCCAGGCTAAGGGCTCGTCCCGAGATCATGGAACGTCTGGAGGCGGTCATCGGCGATCCCTCCAAGGCCGTGACCTCACGCCACCACCCTCCGCCCAAGAGCCAGTAGCCCCGCCCATTCGCGACGCCCGCGGCGAGCTATGGAGCCTCGGGGCTACCCAGGCGGGGTTGTGGCGAACAAGGACTGCTGTTCGAGAGAGCGCACATGTTCGGGAGGACGCACGGAAGCCGACGCCGATTCGGCTGGCGACGCTTGTTCACCGTCGAGGAGCGACTCGATGTCTTCGAGGCTGGACACGGGAACAGCGCCTCGCTCTTGGAGGGGCTCATTGCCAGCGCCTTCCCCATCGCCCCGCCACACCGCAACAGAGCCGTAGCCATGTTTGAGAGCTTCGGTAGCACCTGACCAGGTGCCGCCGGTCCCATCGTCGCTGGCTACGACAACTGTGAGCGCGGCCTGTGCGTAGATGAGCTTGTTGCGGCCCATAGCGTTGCCCGCGCTGAAGGGAGCGTCCGGGCTGTAGGGGGTGCACATGACGGTGCCACCGTCGTACACGGCTCCGCGCACCTCGGGGCGCTTCAGCTTGCGCGACAGCGACTCTGCCAGGACTCCGACGACTGCACCGCCAGCCTCATGAGCCGCATCCATGGCGAGCTGATCGACGCCGCGGGCGCCGCCTGACACCAGCGGCAGGCCCCGCCGAGCCGCAAGCCGGGCAACCTCTTTGGCCACCTCGCCTCCCTCGTGGGACACGTCGCGGCTGCCGACCACTCCCAGTCCCGGGGTGTCGAGCAGGTCGAGTTCACCTGCCCCATGCACAAGCGGGGGTGCCTTGGCTCCGAGCCGTGAAAGCCAGTGCTGCGGATATTGCTCGTCGAATACGGTGATCGTACGAATGCCCGACTGCTCCAGCCGGTCGAGTTCGAAGGCCAGGGCAGTGGCCCGCTCAGTGAGTCGGGCGATGCGGCCGGCGAGGCCCTCGGACAGCCCGCAGTCCCGCACGAGTTGGTCCCCGCTTCGGCCGAGAAGCAGGCTGGACCATTCGCCCGGGCGTGCCCTGTCACCGGTCACAGCCTCGGAGAACCCCCCGTGACTGAGCTTCGAGGGTGAGCTGGCACCGAGGCGCTCGATCAGCCCCCAGAACTCTGACGCCTTGAGCGGCCGAACGCCCAGCGAGCTGAGACGGCTGACGAGCAGGACGGTCGCCAGCGAATGATCGTTCGTGATGCGATGACTCGGCACCGTCTCGTCGAACTCGACCTCAATGCTGTCGATGCCGACCGTCGCCGTCCACTTCTCGTCGGTCATGCTCCCGACCTCCCGGCTGTGTCCGCCAGTGCGAACGGGAGCACCCGATCCGAGTCCTCGGCGCTCAACCCCGAGCCGACGGCTGTCAAGGCCGATACCTGGTCTGGAGGTTCAGCCACACCTCGGGCGTGGTGCCGAGCGCCGAGGCGATGGCCATCGCCGTCTCGACGGTGATCTCCTTCTTCGCGTTGAGGATGGCCGACACGGCCTGAATGGGCCAGCCGATGATCTCCGAGAACTCGGTCACAGTCCAGCCACGCTCCTTCAACTCGTCTCGGAGGTACTCGCCAGGCGAAAACGCGTGGGCGGGGGTTTGGGCCATGTCCGTTGTGTCTCCTCTAGTTTCAGCCAACAACTGTAACCCACGGCCGAGCACCTAACCGAACGCCGCGGTGCAGCCCCTCGGTCCAAACGGACAACGGTCGCTCTATCAAGCCAATGCCCTAGCCGCCACACGATCCAGGCGGATGGACCGGGGCAGCGAGCAGCCCCTGTCCACAAGTACCAACGACTCGCTCTGGCTCGTAAGGCGTCTGCCCCAAAAAAGGCTTGCGATTTCCGCAAGATTGGCCCATACTGGCGCTGTGGAGGTGTCCATCGGCCGCCAGATCCGGCGGCTGAGGGAGGCTGCGGGACTCAAGGCCGCGGATCTCGCAAGCGTGCTGGGGGTGGATGCCAGCGCGGTGTCCAACCTCGAGCATGACCGGCGGAGCGTCAAGGCCGACGAACTGGGAGTCATCGCGGACTTCTTGGGTGTGTCGCAACTCGCGATCCTTGAGCCTGACTCGCTCCTGGGGCGGCTCCCGGTTGCGCAGCGCACCAACGGCGACGAGACCGCCGGCCCGGACTCCCTGATGCGGCTCACAGCACTGACGGAGTTGCACCAAGTGCTTGACGAGGGTGGCCATCCTGCGCCCTCGCGCTCCGGCGAGCCGCCCCCGCAAGTCTCGGCGTGGCTGTCGCATGCCAACGCTCTGGCCGACTGGGCGCAGCAGCGTCTGGCGCCAGCTGCCAACGGCGAGGATCGACTCACGGAACTGGCCACGGCGATCGAGGCCAAACTGTGTGTGGACGTGATGGTCGAGAGCCTTGGCGAGGATGGGCCGCTGGGCCTCTGCATCACTGACTCGGCATTCTCCTTCATCCTCGTGAACGCCGATCAGCTCAGGTCCAGGGCTCTGTTCACCCTGGCCCACGAGTTGGGGCACGTCCTCAACAGTGACGGGACGACGATCAACATCGACCGAGACCTGCGGGCCCGTTCCGACGAAGAGCGACTGGCAAATGCGTTTGCGGCTGCGTTCTTGATGCCCGAGCCGGAGATCAGGGAGACCATCGACAAGTACGGTCGCCGGGCGGAGAGCCTGGCGCGGATGCTCGTGGGCTTCGGCGTGAGCTACGAGACACTCATCTACCGCCTCCACAACCTGGGAATCATCAACGCCGAAGGCCGTGACCGGCTGAAGAGGATCAGGTGGGTCAGCCTGATCGAGCACCTTGACGACGAGGAGGTCGCCCGCAGCCTGCTGGCAGCGCGGGGAGCGAGGCCCGAGAGGAGACCGCCCACCCTGCTGGCTTCGAGGTGCCTCCACGGCGCACTGGACGGAACCGTAGGGGCGGGACCTCTGGCGCGGCTGCTGGACGCCGGCATGGACGACATGATCGAGGCGCTCAACTCGATCGGGCCTGAAGCAGCCGAGGCCATCGACGGCGACTTCTCGCTCCCCCGGGACCCAGCCGACGTGACGATCCAGAGCTTCGACGAGGATCCCGTAGCCGCCTGATATCGACTCCTACCATCGGCGCATGGGCCCAGTGATCCATGATGCCGTCACGCTCCGCCACTTCGCGGCCATCGGGCGCATGGACATTCTTCAGGCCTGCCACGGCCATCGCCCTGAGCCCAGGTGGACCGAGGGAATCCGCGCCGAGATCGAGTCCGCTGAGCACACGGGCGAATCGCACTGCTTTGACGTCCTTCGCGCGGCCTGGCTAGGTCCGCCAGCGGAGCTGACCACCGCCGAGATCGCCGATGTGTATCGCCTGCAGGTAGGGCTGAACAACGGAACGCGGCCACCGCAGGGGCATCGCGGCGAGGCCGAGGCCATCTACTTCGCCGAGAAACTCGACGGGCAGTTCGCCACCGACGACAACGGTGCCTACGAATTCGCCCGGCGGCGCCCCTCCTTGGGCATGGGCCGAGTGATCGATTCGATCCACATCCTGCAAGCCGCCGTCGCCGACGGATATCTCACGGCGGCCGACGCTCACGACATAGCGAACGCGATCGAAGACGCGGGCCGCTCCTTCCGGCCAATCCACCGTCACACAAGAGGCCCCAGCTACTTCGGGTAGGGCGGTTCCGTCGGATCGGTCACTGCCGCGGCCATTCCCGGTTCACGCCGCGCATCACCACGGAATCGCCTGGATTCCCTGCTGCGAGTTCGCGGCCTACGTCAACTACTTCAGGCCACAGGTGTTCGTCATGGAGAACGTCGTGGGCTTGGCCACCCACAACAAGGGGACGACAATCGAGCAGATGCAGGAGTGCTTCAACGGGCTCGGGTACACGTCGGATTGGCGGATCGTCAACGCCGCCCACTTCGGCGTTCCGCAGAAACGGGAGCGCCTCGTGATGATCGGAGCGCAACACGGGGCCCGAGCGAGATTCCCGTCTCCCACCCACGCGGGCGAGTTCAAGACGATCGGCGTTCGCGACCGGGCGCGGCGGCTCGCGCCTCCGCCGCCATCCGACGAGCCGGGACTGTTCGTGTTCGACGAGCCCAAGCTGCCCGACGCGCTCACCGTGACGGAGGCAATCGGAGACCTCCCCCCAGTGGCCGCGGGCAAGACGGCGGCCCACTACGGCCTCCCGCCCCAGAACGACTACCAGGCTGCCCGGCGCCAGCGTGCCCGCCGCCTTGAGCTGCATGTGGTGACCGGCCACTCCGAACGCATGCTGGAGATAATCCGCCACTCCGGCTCGAACATCAGCTCCGTGCCGCAACACCTGATCACGTCAGGCTTCTCCTCGTGCTACTCGCGCCTCGACCCGGACGAGCCTGCTGTCACCCTCACGGTCAACTTCGTGCACCCCGCTTCCAACAAGTGCATCCACCCGTTCCAGGATCGTGCGCTCACCCTGCGTGAGGGAGCAAGGCTGCAATCGTTCGACGACGACTTCGCGTTCGCCGGCTCGCGCACCCAGATCGCGAAGCAGATCGGCAACGCCGTGCCGCCGCTGCTAGGCCAAGCCATAGCCGAATCCGTGCTGGACATGCTCAGGTAGGCAGGAGAGCCTGCCTGTCTGGAGGCTCAATCGAAGTCCTACCCTTTGCCGGTTACGGCGTCCCATTCGACGTCGATGGGTTCGATGATGTCACCGAGGATCTCGACCTTTCCATTGTCGATGCCGCTGAGAGTCTTCGGCCTCTCGACATGAGGCACTAGGCGCGACACCGGCCGACCGTTCTTGGTGATGATGATCTCCCTGCCGGTCTCGGCCACCTCGTCCAAGAGCTTGAGACACCGGGCCTTGAACTCCGAGGCCTTGATGATCATGGCATCGTCCGGTGCCTCGCTATCGCTCATCGTCATCGCTCCGCCTCCCTGATGATGCGGTCGGCGGCATGCCGATGCCCAGGAAGCCTTCTATACGAGACAGTCGCTCGCCGTTCTCGCCGACCTTTCGCAGGATGGCCCGTTGCTGATGCCAAAGCATGGCCAGCATCGCCATGAACAGAGTCGCTAACGCTGCGAGCAAGGCGATGTCCATCGCTGCCTACTCCTGCTCGGGAGGGTCCGGCCCCCAGGACGCGCCCGGAACGTCCGATGCAGCGGCCTCGGGCATACCTATCCCGAGGAATCCCTCTATGCGAGCCAGCCGCTCCTTCACTTCAGTCAAGCTCACCCGATGCTCGCGGTCAGCTGCCCGGTGCTCGCGGTCGGACGCGTTGAAGTCGTCGCGGAGCTTGTCGATGGTGCGCTGCTGGTGCCAGATGATGGCCAGCACGGCCAGCGCCACCGTCACTATCTGCGTCACCGTGTTCGCATCCACGCCACAAAGCTATCAGAGGCAATGTCGTGCCGCAATTAAATTACATGAAAAGGCTTGAATCAGGCTTTCATATGGGTGCTTTCGGGGTCCCATAGGCAGCCTTCCACCGGTTTGGCGGGGCGGCGGGTGCCTACTATTTCTATCTCGAAGTGGCCGGTGGAATCTGCGAGTTCGGCAGGGACGTAGCCCATGGCCACCGAGGACTCGCTGTGGTGGGCGTAGCCGCCGGAGGTGACCCAGCCCACGACCTCGCCTTCGTGCCACACCGGCTCGTCGCCGATCACGTCGCAGGCGTCTGGGCCGGTGCCCACGTCGACCGTCCAGGTGCATAGGCGCAGGCCCGTGCTCGCCACTCCTCCGGGCGGGCCGGTTTCGCCGTACTTGGCGATCAAGGAGTCCCGCCCGATGAAGTCCTTCTCCATGCGTACAAAGCGGCCCAGACCGGCCTCGAACGGGTCGTAGTCGGGGCGGTACTCGCGCAGCCACGACCCGAATCCCTTCTCCAGACGCAACGAGTTCAGGGCGTGCAGGCCGAACAGCTCCAGACCGTGCGCCTTCCCGGCCGACCGCAACAGGTCGAACACGTAACGCTGGTAGCGGGCCGACATCCACAACTCGTAGCCCAGATCGCCGGTGAAGCTGATCCGTCCGCACCACACCGGCGCCAACCCGACCTCCATCTCTCCGAAAGCCATGAACCGCATGCCGTGAGCCGACACGTCGACACCGGTGACCTCGGCCAGCAGCGCCCTCGAGCCAGGCCCCGCTATGGCCAGGCCGCACAGTTCCGCTCCGAGCGTCCGGCAGCTGACCGAGCCGTCGTCCGGCAGCCACGCGTCGAACCAGCGCTCGTAGTAGCGCTCGGCGATTCCCGAGCCGAACACCACGAACCGCTCGCCGTCTTGCACGTTGCCGGTGACGCCGCCCACCATGTTGCCGGTAGCGCCCCCCACCACGTTGCCGGTAGCGCCCCCCACCACGTTGCCGGTAGCGCCGCCCACCACCGTTCCAGCCGGTCCCTCGGGCTGCCCCGGCGCGGCCGGCAGGCACGCCACCGTTAGATCCCCGACCAGGTTGCCCGCAGGGTTGGTCATCGGCGTGAGCGCCATCCGTCCCGGCACCGGTATCCGCCCCGCCAGCAGCCGGTCGAGCCATTCCCTGGCCCCTGGCCCCGTCACCAAGAACTTGGCGAAGCCGGTGGTCTCCATCATGCCCACGCTGGCCCGCACAGCAAGGGTCTCGGCCCGGACCCGGTCCCAGGCGTTGGAGCGTCCGAAAGTGACCTCCTCGACCGGCTCCAGCCCCGGCACCTGGAACCAGAGCGCAGACTCCAGACCGAAGGCGTCGCCCCACACCGCGTTGGCACCGGCCAGCCGGTCGTAGATGGGCGAGGTCTGCACCCCCCGGCCCTCGGGCAGGAACTCGTTGGGGAACGTGATCCGGAACCGGCGCGAATAGTTCTCGCGCACCTTGGCATTGGTGTAGGCGACCGTGGCGTAGTCGCCGAAGCGGGCCACGTCCATGGCCCACACGTCGAAGCCGGGGTCGCCCTCCGTGATCCAGTTGGCCACGGACAGGCCCACTCCGCCGCCCTGGGACAGCCCGGCCATCACCCCGCACGCCGTCCAGTATCCCGGCAGGCCCCGCACGGGCCCGATCAGCGGGTTGCCGTCGGGCGCGAACGTGAACGGCCCGTTCACCACCCGCTGGATCCCCGCAGTGGCGAAGGCCGGAAAATGGGCGAAGGCCACCTCCAGCGAGTCTGAGATCCGGTCCAGGTCCGGCGGCAGCAGCCGCATAGAGAAGTCCCACGGGGTCTGGCGGGGCGACCAGGGCAGGCAGGCCTGCTCGTAGGTGCCCAGCAGTATGCCCTCGCCCTCCTGGCGCATGTAGATCTCGCCGCCGAAGTCGATCACGTTCCTCAGCCGCGTGCCGGTGCGCCGGTTGTGGTCGCGCACCTCGTCGAGCGGCTCAGTGACCAGGTAAGTGTGCTCCATGGCGAGGACCGGCAGCTCCAGCCCCACCATGCGGCCCACCTCGCGGGCCCAAAGACCCCCGCAGTTGACGACGTGCTCGCAGTCGACGGCGCCCAGGTCCTCACCGCTGGCGGTGTCGTACAGCAGCACACGCCAACCGGAGTCGGCGCGCCGCTCAATCGCTCGAGCCCACGTGCCCCGGTACACCTCAGCCCCCGCGAGCCGGGCCGCCTTGGCGAAGGCGTGGGTCACCCCAGCCGGGTCGACGTGGCCCTCGTGGACATCGATGAGCGCGCCGACGAAGTACTTGGGATCGATCAACGGCATCATCTCGGCCGCCTCGGCCACGGACACCATCTCGGTCTCCATGCCCAGGTAGCGGCCCCGGGCGTGGGTCATCTTGAGCCAGTCGAGCCGCTCGGCCGTGTCGGCCAGCATCACGCCGCCCGGCATGTGGATGCCGCAGTCCTGGCCCGACACCCGCTCGATCTCGGTGTACAGCTCGGTGGTGTAGCGCTGCAGCTTGGCCACGTTGGGATCACCGTTGATGGTGTGCATGCCACCGGCGGCGTGCCAGGTGGAGCCCGCGGTCAGCTCGGTGCGCTCCACCAGCACCACATCAGTCCAGCCCGCCTTGGTGAGGTGGTACAGCACGCTGGCGCCCACCACTCCCCCGCCGACCACCACCACCCGCGCGCTGGTCTTCATCCTGAGCCTCCAGCCAGCGATGAGGCGCCGGTCAGTCCCGGGCCTGCCACTGCCGGGCGTCTATGGCGGGCGGAGCGGGGTTCGGCCCGCAGCCGTAGCGGGCCCCGTCGCCGGGACCGTCGCCGGGCGGGATCCGCAGCCCGTCGGCTAGCGAGTCGGCGGTCATGCAGTCGGCCACCATGTTCTGGAAGCGGTGCAGGGGCTCCTCGAAGCGCGGCGACAGCGGCCCCGGCGGCGCCCCGCCGAGCGCCAGTCCCCGATGGGACCGCTCGCAGATGTCGATGTCCTCGTTGTTGATCTCAATCCAGAACTTGAGCGTCTCGGCCGACGCGTCGCCGTACCGCTCCGCCGGCGTGGACGACGGCAGCAGCAGAGTGCAGTGCTCCCGGGTCATGCCCGACGACAGCGGCTCGAGACGGATCACGAAGGCGTGGCCGGGCAGCACCGCCAGCGTCAGGTTGGGGAACACGGCCACGAACCGGCCGCTGACGCTGTCGGAGGAGTCCAGACCGGGAGCGGGCGGCAGCACCAGCCAGTCGTCGCGCTCGTCGCTCGACACCGGGGTGGTGGCCTGGCCGCAGTACAGGCCCGGTCCCTGGTAGCGGTAGTGGTCCTTCACCCGTGACACCTTGGCCAGCTCGGGATGCACCCACGCCAGGTGGTAGTACTCCTGGAAGTTCTCGGTGATCAGCTTCCAGTTGGCGGCCACGTCGAAGGTGCACTTCTGGTGGACGACCCAGCCGTCGAAGCCGTAGCCCGCCATGCGCTCGGGCAGGTCGCCCAGCCACTCGGCCAGCGGCGGCGTGCTCTCGTTCAGGCAGACGAACACATCGGTGCCCCACGCCTCCACCCGCACCGGCAGCAGGGACAGCTCGGCGGGGTCGAAGTCCGGGCGGGGCAGCTCGTCGAACAGCGGGGTTGCCACCAGGGCACCGTCGAGGGCGTATCCCCAGCGATGGTAGGGGCAGCGGATCATCCGCGACACGGTGCAGTCCTCGGAGGCCAGCTCGGTTCCCCGGTGACGGCACGAGTTGACGAAGCCCCGCAGCGCTCCGCCATGGTCCCGGGTTATCAATACCGACGTGCCGCCGACGCTGCGCACCAGCAGGCGACCCGGCTCGGCCACCTCCGCCGCGGAAGCCACCGCCACCCAAGCCCGCCCGAACAGGCGCCTGCGCTCGATCACGAAGAAGTCGTCGCCGGTATAGGCGATAGGCGGCAGGCCAGTCGCCCGCTCCAGCGGCCGGCGGGTTCCAGACCAGAAGTCCTCGGACGCGAAGTCGGTCCCGGTGCCCCCGCCCCCGAGCGTTTCCATGGCGCGAAGTACACCACGGCCAAGCCCGCGTCCGCAACGTCCTCCGAGTACGGACCCTCTCAACGCTCTGTTCGCGAGACGCCACCACGACCGGGAAGCGAAAACAGAACCGGCCACAAGGCCGTCCCGCTCGTTCTGGTGTTCAGAATGTTAAATGAAAAGATATAAGAATGGCTGAACATTGCTTAGACTGCAAAGCGCCGGAGTGCTTCCCCTCTCGGCCCTAAGCCTTCAACCGGGGGAGGCGCTCCGGCACTCACATGTTCTTCGCCGCCGCGGACAGCTAGAACAATGCACAGAATAACAGAAACACGCAGCCGCTTGAAACCTCCGGCCGTGAGCCAGATCAGAAGTCGGTGTCGACGCCGCCCTCGGCTATGCGGCGGTCGGTGAAATCGTCCAGCTCGGCCCGCGCGTCGTCGGCCAGGCGGGGTGGCTCGTAGGCGTCCAGGAGCTCGCCCACCAGCCGCTCGGCGTGATCCAAGGCGGTGGGCGAGCCGGCCTCGGCCCAGGACTCATAGTTGCGCCAGTCCGACACCATGGGCTTGAAGAAGGCATCGCGGTAGCGGGCCAGGGTGTGGGCCGTGCCGAAGAAGTGCCCGCCCGGGCCAACCTCGGCGATGGCCTCGACCGCGAGCGAGTCCTCGTCGGTGGCCAGGGGCCGCAGGAACTCCCCCACCATGCCGATCATGTCGGCGTCGATGACCATCTTCTCGTAGCAGGCCTGCAGCCCGCCCTCCATCCAGCCCGCCCCGTGCAGCACCATGTGGGCGCCGCCCATCACCACGGACCACAGCGAGAACACGCTCTCGTAGGCGGCCTGGGCGTCGACCGCGTTGGCCGCGCAGGCGTTGGAGGACCGGTACGGCACGCCGTAACGCCGGGCCAGTTGGCCCCCGAGCAGCACCGCCTTCATGTACTCGGGAGTGCCGAAGGCCGGTGCGCCCGACTGCATATCGACATTGGAGGTGAACCCGCCGTAGATCACCGGCGATCCGGGTCTGACCAGCTGGCAGAAGGCCATGCCGGCCAGGGCCTCGGCGTTCTGCTGCACCACCGCGCCGGCCACCGTCACCGGCGCCATGGCCCCGGCCAGCGTGAAAGGGGTGACCACCACCACCTGGTTGCGGGACGAGTACTGGAGGATCCCCTCCAGCATGGGCGTGTCGAGACGCAGCGGCGAGTTGCAGTTGACCACGGTGAAGATCGACGGCTCGTGCTCAAGGTCGTCGTCGCTGGCGCCCCGCACGATGCGGACCATCTCCAGGCAGTCGCGGTTTCGCTGCGCGCCCAGCGAGTAGCAGTGGAGGGCCTTGCCGGTCAATGTGAGCAGATCGCGGGTGGCCACCAGGTGGCGTACCGACGCGTGCACGTCCACCGGCTCCACCGGGTAGCCGCCGACGAACGCCACCGAGTTGAGCACCTCGCCCAGCATCACCAGCCGCCGGAAGTCTTCCCGGTTGCCGGTGCGGCGCCCGCCGGACCGGTCGGCCACGTTCGGGGGGCTGGCCACCGCTGAGAAGGCCACGCTGCGTCCGCCCATGGGCAGATGTCGAGCCGGGTCGGGGGCGTGCAGCACGAACTCGCCGGGGGCGGAGGCCACCATCTCGGTGATCATCTCCGGGTCGAAGCGCACCCGGTCTCCGTCGACCCTGGCCCCGGCTTCGGCCCACATCTTTCGGGCGGTGGGATGCAGGAAGTCCATCCCCGTGTCGCGCAGCACCGTCAGCGACGCGGCGTGGATGGCCTCCAGTTCGTCGTCGCTCACTATCGGCGTCGGCTCGAAGCGGCGCTCATGCAGCCGCCACGGCGGCTGGACCGGGCCGTTCGGCTGCTCGACCGCGGTCTGTCGCGGCCGCCGTCTTCGACGCTCGGCGCTCATTCGCCGCAGACTACTTTCTCCGCCGATTGTCTCTTTTGCGCTGGCCACCACGTTCATCACCATCGAGCTTCATGCGGCGAATGGCGGACCGTGCCTGTCAGCGTCGCCGCCCACACACCGGTCACGACGTATCGCCAACGCTCTTGGAGACCGAGCGAATGGGGGACGAAGGAACGCACGCGAGGCGCCAACCTCCGTCGCGCCAACTTCTGAGGCAAACGGATCCGAATGGCAGCAGACTTGGGGGATGGCCGACCCGCTGGAGATGCTCGAAATGGCGGCGGACGACCCTGAAGCCGTCCGGGATGTCTACGCCGGACGGGGCTGGGGTGACGGGCTTCCGCTGGTGGCACCGACGCCGGAGCGGGTGGATGCGATGCTCGCCGGCTGCGGCGACGATCCCGACGAGACTGTCGCCGTGCTGCCGCCCCGGTCGGGGGTGGCCACCCGCCGCGTGATCGCCGTCAACGCGGTGCTCGCCGGCTGCCGGCCCGAGCATCTTGCTGTGCTCGTGGCCGCAGTTCGGGCTCTGGCCCGTCCCGAGGTCAATCTGAGAGGTGTCAACGCCACCACCCATCCGGTGGCGCCCTTGCTCATCGTCCACGGCGAGGTCGCCCGCGCCTCGGGCTACAACGCCGAGCTCGGTGCCTTCGGCCCCGGGAATCTGGCCAACGCGACCACCGGCCGGGCGCTGAGGCTCATCCTGCTCCACATCGCCGGAGCCGTCCCCGGTGCGGGCGATGCCTCCACGCAGGGCGGGCCGGCCAAGTACGCCTACTGCGTGGCCGAGAACCTGGCCGAGTCGCCCTGGGGCGGCTACGCGGCCAGCGTCGGCGTCACGGCGCCCTCCGCGGTCACGGTCCACTGCGGCGAGGCACCCCACAACTTCCACGACATGGAGTCGAGCGAGCCAGCCGCCATCCTCGACAAGGCGGCCTCGACGATGGCCTCGCTGGGATCCAACAACGCGCCCGTGAGCGGGGCCGAGTTCTTCGTGATGATGTGCCCCGAGCACGCCGCCGCCTGCGCGTCCGCGGGCTGGACCCGCGGCCATGTGGCCTCCTACCTGCATGAGCGGGCCCGCATGCGCGCCGCTGACTTGCGGAGCGCGTTCGCGCTGCGGGCATGGGCGCCCTGGCAGGAGGCTCTGCCCGACGATGTCCCCATGGCCCTGACCGAGCATCCCGACAACATCAAGGTCTTGGTGGTCGGCGGACCGGGCAAGCACAGCTCGGTCATACCCAGCTGGGGCATGACCAGGAGCGCCACCGTGCCGGTCGACCAATAGCGCCGGTCAAACAATGGTGACAGTCCACCGCGTCGGCCGCGCCGTAATGCCAGTCGAGAACAATGCCAGTCGAGCAGCGATGCCGGTCGAACAATGGTGCCGGTCGAGCAATAGAGTGTCGGGAGGTTCGAGTTGATGAAGATCTATGCCCCCGACGGATTGGTAGGACCGCAGCCCGCCGACCTGGCACCGCCGGTCGAGGTGCTGGCCGGCAAGCGGATCGGGATCCTCGACAACTCCAAGCCCAACGCAGGCCTGCTGCTGGGCCGCATGGCCGACCGGCTCGCGGCTCGCACCGGAGCGACCGTCGCGGTCGTCGAGCGCAAGAACGCGGCCCTGCCCGCGCCCGACGACCTGCTGGCCCGGCTGGCCGAGGCCGAGGTGGTCCTTTCCGGCTCGGCCGATTGAGGCAGCTGCACGTCGTGGAGTGTCCACGACTCCGTCAACCTTGAGACGGCCGGTATTCCGACCGTGCTGGTGGCGACCACCGCCTTTCGAGCCCTCGCCGCCGACGTGGCCGCCACGCTGGGCCTGCCCGACGTGCGAATCGTCGCCATCGAGCATCCGCTGGGCGGCACCGGCGAGGCCGCGGTCCTCGACCGGGCGGACGCTGCGATCGAGCCGGCCCTGCGCCTCCTGACCGGGCCGCGATGACAAGCACTGACCCGACCCGCTAATTCGAGTCGGCCCCTGGCTTCGCGCCGCTGCCCTTCTGGCCGGAAACCGGACTTCACAGCAGGGCGGTTGTGTTCTACAGTCGGATTCCGACCCGCCCGGGCGCACGCACCGGGCTCCACAACCCGAGGAGGATCCGCACTCATGTCGACTCTGGCCAGCGACCTGGTGATCGAGTTGGAGAACAAACCGGGAGCGCTGGCCAAAGTGGCAACCGCGATCAGCGACGCAGGCGTGAACATCGCGGCTGCAACCTGCATGGGAAACGGCAACACCGCGGAGCTTCACATCCTCGTGCCCCACAGCGAGCCGGTGTACCGGGCGCTGGCCAATACCCACGGACCGACCGTCACCCGCGAGCGCGAGGTGGTGGTGGTCCAAGCCAAGGACCGGCCGGGCGAGCTGGCCGAGCTGGCCCGGATGGTCTCCAAAGCGGGCATCAACCTCGACATCGTCTATGTGGCCACGAACTCCAGGGTCGTTCTGGGCTCGGAGGACACCGACGCCCTCAAGCAGGTCCTGGACGGCTTCTCGTTCTAGCGGCCGAGCCAGGCACCGGCTCTCAGGCCGTCCCGGCCCAACCGGGCGCAGTAGCCCGGGCCGCCGCGGCCAACCCCGCGGGCGCAGCAGTTCAGGCCGCCGCGGCCACCTCGGGCTCCGGCACGGAGCGGACCATGGCCCGCCACAGCGACGGGTAGTTGGGCCAGATCGCTCCGGACGGCAAGTAGCCGTCCTCCTCGAGGGCTTGCTGCAACCGGGGAAGGTTGCGGGCCGGTACGCCGGAGTCCACATGGTGCGCCAGGTGGTACCCCACGTTGTAGGGCACCAGGAACAAGCGGGCCGCGGGGCTCTGGCGCACATGGTGGGTGGTGTTGCGGCGGTCGGGCGTGCGGGTCATGCCGCCGTGCTCGGCGATGGCCCGGAGACGGTTGGCCACCTGGTAGTAGGTGAAGTAGGGCAGCACCCACATCGCCGCGTACAGCCACGGGTGCCCGGCCAGCCAGAAGGCGCCGAACACCAGCGCCTGACCGGCGAAGAACCGCAGGCTCAGCACCAGGAACCGGGGCCGCACCAGTCCGGTGAAGCGGGGCTTGACGATCCGGTAGGCCGAAACGCCAACAAGGTCGCGTAGCAGCTTGCGACCCATCGACGCCCGCGGCACCGGGTAGAAGGAATACAGCAGGAAGTCGGGCTCCTTGGGTCCGAACTCGTCGCGGTGGTGGTTGGCGTGGCCCCGCCGGTAGTGGTGGGTGCCGGTGCCGAACGGGAGCCAGCCGAGGATGTGAACGCCGATCACATCGTTGACGATCCGGTTGGAGAACAGCAGCCGGTGGGCCGCCTCGTGGTGCAGGATGAACATCCTCAGCATCACGACCCCCATCACCGGCACGGCAAGAACCACAGCCAGCCAATGATCGATCGCGACGACGGCCGCCACTAGGGCGACGGCAGCAGCCGACGTGGCCACAACGGTCGCGGCGTTGATGATGTTGGGGATCCGGCGCAGCTCGGCCCGGAACTCCGGCCGCGGCCGGCCGTCGGGCCGCAGCCGGTCCGAGCCCGCGAAAGCAGGCAGGTCTGAGCGGGCCATGCCCCCGGTCATGGTCGCCACCAACTCGTCGTGGGACAGAGAGCCGGCCGCCTCGGTCATCGCCCCCACACTATGGCCTGTCACGCCGACTCGTATTGCTCCAGTTCGGCCCGCACCGCCACCGACGCGCTGGGAGGGATGCCGACGACAACGGCTGTCACCCCGCCGGTCGAGATCCTCTCGATGATGCGGCGCAGCGCCACCGCTCCGGAGTAGTCGAGCCGGCCCACCCCGGACAGGTCGATCACAACCGACGTCAGGTTGCGCTCGGAGGCGAGCTCCTCTCGCACCGAGCGCTCCACCTGGGGCACGGTGGCGAACCACATCACGCCCTTGGGCCGCACGGTGAGGGTCTCATGGTTCCGCTCAGCGGGGGTGATGACCTGCATCTCGCGGTAGAGGTGCACCGCGATGGCCAATCCGATCCCCACCAGCACGCCCCGTTCCACCCGGGGCGCGAAGCCGATGGTGGCGAACGTGGTTCCCGCGCCCACCAGCGCTTGGGGGAAGGAGCCCCACGGCAGGCGGGTTATCTCCTTGACATCGACTAGCCGCACCACGACGACTATCACGATCACACCGAGCACCGAAGTCGGCAGGTCCTCCAGCAAGAAGGCGAGCGGCAGCACGGCCAGCACGAAGGCTCCGGTGATCGCGCCCGACCAGGCGCTGGTGGCGCCGGCCAGCCGGTTGAGCGAGCTGCGCGAGAAGGAGCCGCCCACCGGGAAGGCACCCGACACCGCGGAGGCGAGGTTGGCGACACCCTGGCTCACCATCTCGCGATTGGCGTCCCACGGCAGGCGATCGGCCGCGGCGTAGGTGCGGGCAATCGACGCCGGCTCGGCGAACCCGACCAGAGCGATCACCGCCGCCGGCAGCAGCAGGCTTGGCCCCTCCGACCACGGGAAATCCAGGCTCAACGGTATGAACCCGCCGTCGAGGTTGCCCACCCTCGAACCCTCGTAGCCGCTGGCGCCGGCGACAAGCACACCGGCGATGACTGCCACCAGCACACCGGGGAACAGGCGGTGGATGTAGCTGCCGCCGATCATCAGGACCACCGTTATCGCGGTGAAGGCGATGGCCGACCAGCGCCATTCGTCGGGCTGGCCCAGAGCCCGAACCGCCGCGACCAGCACCTGGCCGTCGGGGTAGACGTCGAAGATCTTGGGCAGCTGCGAGGCCATGATCACCACCGCAGCTCCGGCGGTGAATCCGGTGACGACCGGCTCCGAGAGCACGTACGCCACCCGGCCGGCGCGCACCAGCCCGAGCAGCACCCGCATGATGCCCACCAGCAGGGCCAGCAGGGCCGCGCTCTGGATGTAGCTGGCCTCGCCCGGCTCGGCCACCCCGGACAGCGCGCCGAGGGTAAGCAGGGCGGTCAGGGCCACCGGTCCGGTCTGGAGATACCGCGACGACACGAAGAACGCGGCCAGAAGCGAGGGCAGCGCCGTGGCGTACAGCCCGTAATGGGCGGGAAGCCCGGCCAGTTCGGCATAGGCCAGCGACTGCGGGATGGCGACGAGCGCCACCGACACCCCGGCAATCAGATCGCCGCTGCTCGGACGGGACATGAGATCAGGCTAAGAGGCCGAGCGGGTAGTCTGCGCTGTCGATGACCGCCGAGCGGACTGCCGCCGACATGCCCGTGTTCCCCTCCGACGAGTGGGTGGTCTGGCTCGACGCCGCCCTGTCGGAGTGCCGCGTCGACGACACAGTCGGCTTGGCGCTGGAGTACCAGGCCTCCGACGATGACGGCTCCATCTTCTGCTGGCATGTGCGCATCGCCTCCGGTCGGGTGTCGGCCGCAGTCGGGCGGGCAGGCGAGGTGCCCGGTCAACCCGTCGTAGCGCTGGCTTCGGACCGCGAGACGGCGCGAGCGATCGCGGTCGCAGGCGAGTCGGCCCAACGCGCCTTCGCGGAGGGGAGGCTGCACCTCAGCGGCGACCCCCGGCTGCTGCTCGCAGCCCGACCGGCCCTGGAGGCCATCGGCGCCGCACTGGCCGGGGCGGCCTGACCGCCTACTCGGAGTTCGGCCACTTGCTGGATGACCACTGCTCGGAGTTTGACCGCCTACTCGGAGCTTGACCGCCTTACTTGAGGAAGCGGCTGGTGGTGTTGTCGGCCAGGACCTTGCCCCCGGTCTGGCAAGTCGGGCAATAGGCCACCCGGTAGCGGCGGTACTCGACCGAGCGCACCGTGTCTCCGCATGCCGGGCACGGCTCGCCCACTCGATGGTGGACGTCGCTGGGCCGATCCTGGGAGCGGCCCATGTCCTCGCGCTCCCGCTCCGCGGCCAGACCCCTTGCGATGGATGTGGCGATGGCGGCATGCAGACGGTCGACGGCCTCGCCGTCGAGACGCGACGCGTTGGCGAAGGGCGAGATCCGGGCCGAGTGCAGTATCTCGTTGGCAAGCAGGCGGCCGATCCCGGCCAGATGCGACTGATCTCGCAGGAAGCCGTGCACGCGCTCGCTGGCCGCGGCCAGGCGCTGCGCGAGCTCGTCGCGGTCGATGGTGTGGGCATCGGGTCCGAGACGCACTAGCGGCTCGACCGCGCCCGGGTCGCCGGCCAGCAGCCAAACACCGGCTCGGCGCTCAGTGCCAGCCTCGGTGAGCAGAAGCGCCCGGGCGTCGGAGAAGGTCCAGCGGGCCATGCCGCCCCGTGGTTTGCGGGCCTGCGTGGTGTCGATGCGCAGCCGGCCGGCCTGCATGAGATGGACCACGAACGTGAGATTCGGACCCTGGCGCTCGTCGTCGTCCGGGCCGACGCGCAGCAACAGGTACTTGCCGCGATGCCCGACCGCGCTGAGCACCCTGCCCGCCGCGGCGGCAGGACGGGGGTCGAAGGTCTTGAGCACCGCCGGGTGCAGCGGCTCGAACCGGGCCAGCGGTGTTCCTGCGAACCCGGATGACAGCCGCTCGGCGTGGGCTGCAACTTCCGGCAATTCCGGCATGGCCGCAGCCCCTCAGAGGTCCGCTGGAGCCGTTCCTACGCGGATTGGCAGCGGACGAGACCCAATCGGGATCTCAGGGCTGCCAATTCCCAGCAGCATGGCATCCGGCCTCTAGATCAGGCCCAGCGAGGCCACCGTGTCGCGCTCGGCGGCCAGCTCGGCCACGGAGGCGTCGATGCGGACCCGCGAGAAATCGTCGATCTCCAGGCCCCCGACGAGCTGGTAGGCCCCGCCCGAGCAGGTGACCGGGAACGACGAGATGAGACCCTCGGGCACGCCGTAGCTGCCGTCGGAGGGGACCGCCATCGACACCCAGTCGCCCGGCGGCGTGCCCAGCATCCAGTCGCGCACGTGGTCGACGGCCGCGTTGGCCGCGGAGGCGGCCGATGACGCTCCCCTGGCCTCGATGATGGCCGCGCCCCGCTGCTGCACGGTCGGGATGAACGTCCCTTCGAGCCACTCCTGGTCGTCTACGAGGCCGGCGGCGTTGCGACCGTCCACCTCGCAGTGGAACAGGTCGGGGTATTGGGTGGCGGAGTGGTTTCCCCAGATGGTCATCCTGCGGACGTCGCCAACGGCGGCACCGACGCGGGCCGCGAGCTGGGCCTTGGCCCGGTTGTGGTCGAGGCGGGTCATGGCCGTGAACCGCTCGCGGGGAACTCCCGCGGCGTTGTTCATGGCGATCAGGCAATTGGTGTTGGCCGGGTTGCCCACCACCAGCACCCGGAGATCATCAGCGGCGCGGGCGGCCAGAGCACGGCCCTGCACGGTGAAGATCGCACCGTTGGCCTCCAGCAAATCCCTGCGCTCCATGCCCTTGGTGCGGGGCCGCGAGCCCACCAGCAACGCGATCTGCGCCCCGTCGAAAGCCTCGTGGGGATCGTCGCTGAGCACCATTCGATCCAGCAGCCCGAAGGCGCAGTCGTCGAGCTCCATGGCGACGCCCCGCAGGGCGTCCATGGCCGGCGGGATCTCCAGCATCTGGAGAATCACCGGCTGGTCGGGACCGAGCATCGACCCGGAAGCGATGCGGAACAGCAGGCTGTAGCCGATCTGCCCGGCTGCGCCGGTGACGGCCACTCGCACGGGTTCACGCATGGCAGCCACGGTAGCCGGTGCGTGTAGGGCCAGCGTCCTCCAGACGCTTCCGCCTCCGACGATATGCGGGGCGTGACCGCCACCATCGCGGTGCGTGTAGGGCCAGCGGCCTCTAGATGCTTCCGCTGAGCGTGGTCCGGCGGGTGTTGCCCACCCAGGACTCGTGCAGCCGGGCGTAGACGCCGCCAGCGGCGACCAGCCGGTTGTGGGTGCCCTGCTCCACGACCCGGCCACCGTCGAACACCAGCACCAGGTCGGCTCGCTCCGCGGTGCTCAGACGGTGGGCCACCGACACCGTGGTCCGGCCCACCGCGAGACGGGCCATGGCTGCAGCCAGCGCCTCCTCAGTCTCAGGGTCCACCGCGGAGGTGGCCTCGTCCAGGATCAGCAGCCCCGGGTCGGCCACCTGGGCCCGGGCCAGCGCCACCAACTGGCGCTCGCCCACCGACAGCCGGCCGCCCCGCTGACCGACCGGGGTCTGCATGCCCGAGGGCAGACCGTCCAGCCAGTCCCGCAGCCCCAGCTCGTCGATGGCCGCGGCCGCGTCGGCTGCCGTAGCCCCCGGCCTTCCGTAGCGAATGTTGTCCTCGACGGTGGCAGCGAACAGGAAGCCGTCCTGGGGGACCATGCGGATCCCCCGCCGACGGGCCTCGGGCGCGACGTTCCGCAGGTCCACCCCGCCGACCAGCACCTCTCCCTCGGCGGGGTCGGCGAGGCGGGCCAGCAGCCGGGCGAAGGTCGTCTTGCCCGACCCGGTCTCGCCCACCACCGCCACGTCTGTGTCCGCCGGGATCGACATGTTCACGCCGCGCAGCACCAGCCCCCCGGTGCGGTAGGCGAAGTCCACCGACCGCACCTCGACGGCCAGAGGGCCTGGCGGCAGGTCGCAGGCGTTGCCGGAGGCCGGTTCGGGCACATCGACTTGCATGTCGAGCACGCCGAGGATCTTCCACCAAGCCGCCAGCGCGGTCTGGGTGTGGTCGAACACCTCGCCGAGCTCGGCGATCGGTCTGATCAGCAGGCGTACCAGGAACACGAAGGCCACGAGCCCACCCGGCCCCAGGCCGAGTTCGTCGGCCTGCCACACGCCGACGACGATCACCGCGGCCAGCGCCAGCGCCGACACCAACTCGACGGTGGGCAGCATCAGGGTGAACCACTTGTGGGCTCTGAGCTGGGAGCGGTACTGGCGGTCGACGGCCGAGTCGAGCCGGGTCCGCACCGCCTCGGTGTAGCCGTAGGACCGGATGACCGGTGCGGCCGACACCGCCTCACTGGTGTGGCCCAGCGTGTCCGCCACCCGGTCGCGGACCGCGGTGTAGGCGGCGAGCTGGCGCCGCTGCACCCACCGCAGGAACGGCAGCAGCGGAAGGTGCACGGCCACCACCAACAAGGTCAGCTGCCAGCTGTACCAGGTCATTGCGGCAAGGGTCCCCACGATGAGAACCGGGTTGATGATCCAGGACATCGCGCCCCACTGCATGAACATGGCGAGCGCCTCGATGTCGCTGGTGACCCTGGCCACGAGCACGCCGCGCGCGACTCGGTGTGGGTGGAGAGGCTGAGACGATGGATGTGCTCGAAGGCCCGCACCCGCAGCGACAGAAGCACCGACTCCGCCATCTGGACCAGGCGGATGTACGCGGTCCGGCTCGCAGCCATCACCGCGAGCAGCACCCCCAGCGCGCCCGCGGAGAGCGCCCACACGACGCCGGGCCGGTAGCCGTTCGGACCGAGCACTCCGTGGTCCAGCACGAGCTGCACCAGGATGGGCACCATGAGCCGCCCCGCCGCGGCCAGCAGCGCCACCGACGCGGTGACGCCCAGGCCGCGGCGCAGCGCCTCGCTCATGGCGATGCCCCTGCGCAAGACGACAAGCGCTCGGACCGGCTCCTCCGCGCCCTCCTCGGGCTCGGGCGCTATGGCTGCCTGCCGGCTGTCGGACCCCTGATCGTGTGTGGGTGCCGCCGCGGGATCGCTCACGGCACCGCCGACCGACTCACCGTCGCCCAACTCGCCCCTCTGACCGGGCCAGGGTGCCGCCGCGGGATCGCTCACGGCACGGCTGCCTGCTCGTAGGCGGATACCAGGGCGCGGTAGTCGTCGCGAGCCATCAACTCGGTGTGGGTTCCGGTGGCGACGATGCGCCCGCCGGAGAGGTAGGCCACCCGGTCGGCGAGCTCGATGGTGGAGAGCCGGTGGGCCACCAACAGCACCGTGCTGTCGACGTCGCGTCGCAGGTTGGCCAGGATCTCGCCCTCCACCACGGGGTCCACCGCGCTGGTGGCGTCGTCGAGCATCAGCAGCCGGGGTGAGCGCACCAGCGCTCTCGCCAGAGCCACCCGCTGCCGCTGCCCGCCCGACAGGGTCAGGCCCCGCTCGCCCACGACCGTGGCCGCGCCGTCGGGCAGGGCCCCCACGAACTCGCCCGCCGCGGCCATCCCCAGCGCCGGTCCCAGACCGTCGCGGGCACCGCCGGTGCGGAGCGTCACGTTCTCGGCGATGGAGTCGGTGAACAGGAAGGCTTCCTG
>CAXXKN010000002.1:0-28453 GCA_963662645.2 Acidimicrobiales bacterium | reverse complement strand
GGCTACAACGGCGTGGTGGCCGCCGTGCGACAGGCCGCCGGCGGCGGCGTGGCACCGTACGGGGCTTGAGAGGCGCAGAACCTTGGCGGACCTCGGCCAGCGGGTACGGCCCGACCAATGGGACGAGCGGACCTCGGGCGCGGCCGTCTACACCACCGACGTCGCTCTGCCCGGAATGCTCGAGGCCCGCATCCTGCGCAGCCCCCACCCCCACGCCGACATCCGGAGCATCGACACCTCGCGAGCCGAGGCGCGCGCCGGGGTGGCCGCGGTGATCACCGCCGACGACCTGCCCGACCGCGCTTACCTGCACCTGGGCGAGCCGTTCAGCGACCGGTCCGCGCTGGCGCGAGGCCGGGTGCGCTTCATCGGCGAGGAGGTGGCCGCGGTCGCGGCCCGCACCCGGGCCGAAGCCGACGCGGCCCTCGACCTGATCGATGTCAACTACAGGCCGCGAGAAAGCGCGGTCACGGCGCAATTCGCCCGTGTCGGCAACGCGCCAACCGTCCACGACGACGCCACCGGCAACCTGGCCATGCAGGCGGTGCGCGGCTACGGCAACCCCGATGCGGCCCGCTCCGAGGCCGAGGTCACCGTCCGCGGCCACTACACCTACAAGCCCGCAGCCCATGTGTGCCTGGAGCCTCACTCAACGGTCGCCAGATGGGACCCGGCCCGTCAGCGGCTTGATCTATGGGTGTCCACTCAGGCGCCCTATTTCGTGCGCAAGGAGGTCGCCCACCTGCTCGACCTGGACATGGACCAGATCCGCACCCATTCCGTGGCCGTGGGCGGCGGGTTCGGGGCCAAGGCCAAGGCCGGCTGCCACGAGGTGATCGCGGCCGCGCTGGCAATCAAGGCCAAGCAGCCGGTGCGTCTCGTGCTTGACCGGGACGAGGAGTTCGCGGTAACCGCCGTGCGGCACGCCTTCTACGTCGACCTCGCCACGGGCGCCCGGCGCGACGGCACGCTCACGCATCGCGACGGCTACGTGACGGTGGACAACGGCGCCTACAACCACGCGGGGCCGTCGGTTGCGATCTACGCAACCATGCTGGCCGCGGGACCGTACCGGCTCGGCGGCTGTGAGACGGCGGTGTCCCTGGTCTACACCAACAAACAGCCCGGAGCGTCCTTCCGCGGCTACGGCAACCCGCAGATGACCTTCGCCATGGAGTCGCAGATCGACGAACTGGCTTTGGAGCTCGCCATCGACCCGATCGACCTGCGGATGCTGAACGCCCCCCGCAGCGGAGATGTGACCCTCGCCGGTTGGCGGCTCGGGTCGGCTCGCCTGGCCGAGTGCCTGGAGCGGGCTCGCGTCGAGATCGGCTGGGACGCCAAGCGGCACCTCGCCGGCAGCGGACGCGGCGTGGGCGTGGCCGCGGCCGTTCACGTCTCGGGCGCCAACGCCTTCGAGCACTCCGAATCGAGCGAGGCCGCGGTGGAGGTCCGTGACGACGGCACCGCCCGGGTGTGCTTCGCGGGGTCCGATGCCGGCACCGGCCAAGCCGCTCTGCTGCGCCAGATCGCGGCCGCCGAGCTGGGGCTCGCCTTCGACGACGTGTCGGTGACCATGATGGACAGCCACAACGCTCCCCAAGACCTGGGGGCGTGGTCGTCGCGGGGCACGATGTGGGGCGGCCACGCCACCGCGGACGCGGCCCGCAGAGCGGCTCAAGCCCTCACCGATGCCGCCGCGGCCAAGTTCGGCGCCGACGCCGCCCAGGTGACGTTGATTGGCGGCGAGGCCCGCTGCGGCGCCGACGCCGTGCCCGTGGGCGACCTCGTCGCTCTCTGCGACGGTGCGCTCGACGGGTGCCTTAAGGTGGAGGGCAGATACCTCACCGATGTGGACAAGATGGACAAGGCGCACGGGCAGGGTCATTTCTCGCCCGCGTACTCCTACTGCGTCCAGGCAGTCGAAGTGGAGGTGGACTGCGCCACCGGCCAGGTCAGGGTGCTCGACGCGGTGACGGTGCACGACTCGGGCGCCGCGCTCAACCGGGCCGCGGCCGAGGGTCAGGCGGTGGGGGCCATGGCCATGGGGCTCGGGGCCGCTCTCGGAGAGGAGCTCATCTACGAACAGGGACGCCTGGTGAACCCCAGCTTGCTGGACTACCCCGCACCGCGGGCTTCGGACCTGCCGCCGATCCGGGCCGTCCTGCTCGACGGAAACGACCCGGCCGGGCCCTACGGAGCAAAGGGAATCGGCGAGATCGGTGTGGTGCCCGCGCCGGCCGCGGTGGCCAACGCCGTGGCCCACGCCACCGGCGTGAGGACCCGGGAGGTGCCCATCACCCCCGAGAAGCTCCTGCCGCTACTGAATCCGGAGACCTCGACGGCGCGTGTGAGCCGAAGCAGACCTCCGCCCGCCGCGATGGGACTCGACTGGATCTGGATAGCCCTGATGCGCAGTCTCTACGGGCGCGGCCTCTTCAAGCTTCTCGACCGACGGGCCCGCAAACGGCGAGGCAGGCGGAACCGGCTGGCACCTGTTCCGGAGATAGAGGCGATCGAGCAGCCCGCAACCGTGGCGGCGGCTATCGAGGCCTGCGCCGCCACGCCTGATGGCTCCGATTATCTGGGCGGCGGCACCGATCTGCTGGTGGCCCGCCAGCAGCGTCTGACCGCGCCGGTCCGCCTCATCGACACAACCTCGGTCCGCGAGCTGCGACGGCTCGATGAAACGCCCGGAGGCAACTTGAGGATCGGCGCCGCGGTCACCCTGGAGGATCTTCGCAGGCGCCTGTCGGCACCGGATGCCCAGCCGGGTGACTCGATGCTGTCCGATCTGCTGGAAGAGCTCGCCACCCACCAGATCCGGGAGCTGGCCACGGTCGGCGGCAACCTCCTGCAGGAGAAGCGCTGCGCCTTCTACCGCAACGGCTTCCCCTGCTACAAGCGCAGCGGATGGACCAGCCCCTGTTACGCCGTGCTCGGCGACCATCGGTTCCATCACGCGGTGATCGGCGGGCACCGCTGCCAAGCGGTCACGCCGTCGGACCTGGCCACCGGCCTGCTGGCCCTCGACGCCACCGCCGAGAGTGCGCCGCCCGGATCGAAGCCGTCCCGCTGGCGGACGATCGACAAGCTCTACGCAGGGCCGGGCGAGCCCGACCTGGCCGAGGCCGAACTGCTGACACAGGTGAGCGTGCCTGCAGCGGCCCGCGCCCGTCCTGCCGCGTTCGAGAAACTGAGGCTCTACGCGGGCGATTTTGCGGTGTGCTCTGCGGCGGTGTCCCTGGAACTCGACGACGACGGCGACACCATCGCCGGCGCCCGGGTGTCCCTCGGCGCGGTGGCGCCCAAGCCGTATCGCGCTCAGCGCGCCGAGGAGCGACTGCTCGGCGCCAGCCTCCACGACGGGGCGGCGCTCAGAGAGGCCTCGTGGGCGTGGGTCTACGACACCCAGCCACTGCCCGGCAACACCTGGAAGGTAGAGGCGACTTGCGGCCTCCTGCTTCGCGCCCTAATCCGCGTCTCGAACACGACCTATGATTAGCACTGCCAATAGATAACGCTCATTTTCATGATATTGAGTTGTTATTGCTGCGCCAGTCGCTACGCTTATCCCCGGAAGACCAAAGGAGCGGCAACGAGAGACAGCAGGAGGGAGTTCGATGACAACAACTGGCACGACAACCCGGCGGCATGGCCCGGCAACAACCATCTGCGGATGACAGAGCGGCGGAGCGTGCAGCCGCGCTGTTTGTCGATGCGCGTGCTCTGCACGATGCGGCGCTGGCTCGCTGGGATGCCAGCGACATCAGGGACGCCGCCGAGAAGGCCTGGTGCGCCACCAAGCGGGCCGCCGACGGCCTCATCGTGGCCCGCACCGGCGAAGAACCCGAGACGGCTACCGACACCACCCGCGGGCTGCGGTACCTGAGCATGGACGACGAGGACATCCGCCGCTCGATGAACCACTACTACGCGGCTCGCGAGGCCCTGCACGGCTGCTGCTTCTACCGAGCATCCTGCGAGATCATCGAGGACACCGAGCGCCTCATCCACGAGACCGGCGCCTACATCACCGACGCCGAACGCCTCGCAACCCCCAATTGATACCGATGCGGTCAGTGACATCCCCCGACGACAACGGCAGCGACGAGCTTTTCGCGGACGCCCGGGCCATGCACTCGGCCGCGCTGGCCCGTCTCGATGCGGGCGACATCCGCGACGCCGCCGAGAAGGCCTGGTGTGCCACACTGCGAGCAACCGACGGTCTGATCGTGGCTCGCACCGGCGAGGTGCCCAAGAAGTCTTCCAACACGACGCGAGAGCTGAGGCGACTCCGCGGCAGCGACATTCGTATCCGTGCCCTGAGCAAGCACTACTTCGAGGCTCAGGGAGCGCTCCACGGTGAGTGCTTCTACCTCGGATTGTGTGAGCCCGTGGACGACACGGCGCTGCTCATAAACGAGACCATCGCCTACATCGACGAAGCCGAGCGGCTCGCCGCGGCCTAACCGCCCTATAGGGGCTCAGCGGCAGCTTGCTCGGCCAGGAGGAACTTGCGGATCTTGCCGACGCTGGTGCGGGGCAGCTCGTCGATGAGGGCGATGGCCACCGGACGCTTGGCCTTGGCCAGGCGCTCGGCACACCAGGCGTCGAGCTCGGAGGTGGCGGGAGGCGCCGACGCGTCGGCGGCGACCACGAACGCCACGGGCACTTCGTCGCGGATCTCGTCGGGGCGGCCCACGACCGCGGCCTCCAGCACGGCGGGATGCTCGGCGAGGGCGGACTCGACCTCGACGATCGAGACGTTCTCGCCCGACACCTTGAGCACGTCCGAGCGGCGGCCGTCGAAGTAGTGGCGTCCCGTGTCGTCGCGTGCGGCCCGATCACCGGTGAGGAACCAGCCGTCCCGGAAGCTGGCCGCGGTGATATCGGGCGCGTCGAGGTACCCCGCGAAGAGGGTGGTGCCCGGCTCGCCGCCCACGACCACCTCGCCTACGACCCCCGGCTCCACCGAGTTCCCGACCGCATCCTGCACGTCCACCGCGCATCCCGGCGAGACCCGGCCCATCGAGGCGTGGTGCGGGTCGGCCGACTCGTCGGTGAGGACCGCGGGAATGGTCTCGGTCATGCCGTAGAGCTGGCGGGGCCGGCAGCCGAACCATCGGGCCACCGCGGCGTACTGGTCGGCCGCGATGTTCTGCGCATACCAGCAGTGACGCAGCGCTACACCGTCGGCGGGCCCGCCCCGGGCCAAGATCATGCGGATCGGCGCCGCGAACAGGCTGGCGCAGGTGGCCGAGTGGCGGGCCGCGGCGGGCAGGAACCCCGACGCGGAAAAGGCCGGCATCAGGGCCACGCTGGCCCCGACCCAGATCGCTGACGCGAACGAGTAGTACTGCGCGTTGGCGTGGAACAGGGGCAGCACCACCAACTGTCGGTCGTCAGCCGCGAGCTCGGCCGCCTCCGCCATGACCTTGCCCGCGAACGCGTAGTTGGCCTGGGTGACCTCCACGCCCTTGGGCCGACCCGTGGTGCCTGAGGTGAACATCACCGCGGCCCTGTCCCGCAAACCGGGTGCCGGTCGCTCGGAGACGGCCGGGGGTGTGGCGTCGAACGGCGCGAGCGCGGTGTCGGCCTCGTCGATCTCGATGATGGACAGATCGTCCCGGCCCGCCTCCGCGGCCGCGGCCCGGTAAGTGCCGGCTCTCGCGCCAGCACAGAGCCCCACCGTGGGACGGGTGCGTTCAATGTGGCCAGCCAACTCCGGGGTGCGCCCCATCGGGTCCGACGGCACGATCCAGGCGCCCAGGCGGGACGCGGCCAGCCATGCCGCCACGAACGTCGGCGAGTTGGTCAGGGCGAGGTGGACCGCCGCGCCCGGCTCGGCACCTGAGGCAGCCAGGGTGCCGACCACCCGGTCCACCGCCTCGTCGAAGTCCCCGTAGCTCCAGCGGGCCACGGCGCCTGCGGGCGTCTCGAAGATCAGAAACGTCTCATCGGCTCGGCCGGCCACCGCCCGATCCCACACCGAGGCGAAGGACACGGGCTTAGCCCAAGTGCTCACGACCCCATCCGAGCAGGGTTCTGCAAGCAAGCAAGCCGGCAGGACCGGCCCGTCTCCACAACGATCACGACGGCCGTCACGAAGACGGTGGCCCCGACCCGTCTGCGGCTTTGCTCAGCCGGCCGTAACCGCCGCCGCCGGGCAGCTCCAGTCTCACCGTGTCGCCGGGCTGGAGCGTGATGCGAGTCTGGGTGGTGACCGGCTCGCCGTTCACCTGGAACGACCCGGACGCGCCGGGCTCTCCCCCGAAGATGCCCCGGGGCGGCTCGGTGAGGCGGCTGGTCACCGCGTTGAGCTGCCAGGGCCGGGCCGTGTCCACCTCGAACTCGATCACCTGGCCCAGGCCGCCGGGCTGGGCTCCCGCGCCCCCCGAGCCGGGTCGCAGCGCCTTGCGCAGAAACCGGACCGGGGCCGACGCCTCGACCACCTCGATGGGCACGGCCGACACCCCGGTGGGATACGAGCATGCGTCGAGACCGGGCTTGGTCGCTCGGGCGCCGACGCCTCCCGCGTAGGTGAACATGGCGGTGATGAAGGGGGATCCGTCGTCGTGGTGGCCGTTCACCTGCATGGTCCACACCGCGCCCGCGCCCTCGGCCATGGCGCCGGAGGGCTTCACCTGGGCCAGGGCCTTGAGCAGCGCATTGGGCAGGAACATCCCCACCACATGGCGGGCCGTGCCCGGCTGCGGGGGCACGGCGTGCACCACCGACCCCTCCGGGGCCCGCATCTTGATGGGGGCCAGGCTGCCGTGGTTGTTGGGAATGTCGGGGTTGAGCACCGACCGGACCGTGAAGGTGGTGTAGGCGTGGGTGTAGTTGCGGACCACGTTGATGCCCCACGGGCTGGCTTCGCTGGAACCCTCGTAGTCCACCGTGATCTCACCGGCGTCGGGATCGACGTGCATCGAGCACACGATGTCCACCCGACTCCCGTCGGCGAGATCGAGCACAGCCGACGCGTCGTAGGTGCCTGCATCCAGCTCGCGGATAGTGGCTCTGGTGGCGGCCTCGGACCGCTCGATGATCTCGTCGGCCAGGTCCTCTATGTCGTCGAGGCCGTGGGTGTCGCACAAGTTGGCCAGCCGCTGCGCCCCGACGGTGCCTGAGGCCATCTGGGCATGGAGGTCGCCGGCCATGTGATCCGGCTGACGGACATTGGAGAGGATGAACTTCCAGACGTCGGCGTTGCGCTCCGAGCCCCCGGCTCCGTCGCCCCGCATGAGCTTGCAGATCGGGATCCAGAGCCCCTCCTCGAAGCAGTCCCGGCCGCCGGCGCCGATGCCGTAGCCGCCCACGTCGGTGTGGTGGATGGTGGAGCCGAACAGGGCGATCAGCCGGGGCTCGCCCCCGCCGGCGGGTGCCCGCCAGGCCGGCACGAGCACGGTCACGTCGAGGAGCTGGCCGGCGGTCTTGTACGGATCGTTGGTTATGAGCACGTCGCCGGGCGCCAGCGACTCGACCGGATGCTCCTCCAGCATGGCGGCGGCGCCCAGTGCCAGGCTGTTGATGTGGCCCGGCGTGCCCGTCACCGCCTGGGCCACCATGCGGCCCCGCCGGTCGAAGACCGCGTTGGCCAGATCGCCGGCCTCGCGCACGATGGGGCTGAACGCCGCCCGCTGCAGGGCCCGGGCCTGCTCGTTCACCGTAGAAATCAGCGACTGCCAACAGATCTCCAGTTCCACCGGATCGAAGATGCGAGCGTCAGTCATGACCGGCTCCTACCCTCCACCCGGTCCGAGGTGCGGACAGCCGTCATGACCGGCTCCTGGTAGCCACCAGGCTCCCGTCGGGTGCCACCTCCGCCTGCCAGCCCGGCCGGATCACGGTGGTGGTCTCGCGCTCCTCTACGATGGCCGGCCCCGCGAATGTCGCGCCCACGCCCAGATCCTGTCGCCGGTACACGGGCACATCAACAGCATCGGAACCCCGCGCGAACAACACCGGACGCCGTGACACCGGCTCAGCCGCCCCGGCCGTCCCGGTGGCGCCGGTGTCGGGCCGCACCTGAACCTTCTCTGCGTAGGCCGACAGCCGCCAGGTGACCGCCTCGATGGCCACGTCGGGAATGGTCATGCCGTAGATCCGCCGGTATTCTGACTCGAAGGCCGATCGCACGTCGGCCTCGCCGGCGGGCCAGGCCTCGCCCGTGCCCACCCAGACGGTGATCTCGTTGCCCTGGCCCGAGTACCGGGCGTCGAGCCCGTACCGGAAGCGCACATCGCCCGCGGGCACACCCGCGGCAGACAGCACCCTGCGACCCTCGCCTCGCAGTTCGTCCAGCAGCCCGTCCCGCTCGGCGACTTCAACGCTGTCGAGCAGCCGGGGCATGGAACGGGCCAGGTCGATCCGCACCGGCGATACCAGAGTTCCGAACGCGGAGAGCACGCTGGCGTTGACCGGGAAGATCACCCTGTCGCTCTCCAGGAGATCGGCCACACCGCAGGCGTGCACCGGTCCCGCGCCGCCGAAGGCCAGGATGGTCACACCGCGAAGGTCCACGCCCTGCTCGACCCCGTGCATGCGAGCGGCCGCAGCCATGTTCTGGTTGACGACCTCGTGGATCCCCGCTGCGGTGTCCATCAACGACAGCCCAAGACCTTCGGCCGGACCAGCCGTGGCGTCAGAGGCTGCGCCCGCGTCGAGGGGCATGTCGCCTCCCAGGAAGGCGGCGGGGTCCAGCAGTCCGAGCACCACGTCGGCGTCGGTCACCGCCGCGGTGGCGCCGCCCCGGCCGTAGGAGGCGGGGCCGGGATCGGCTCCGGCGGACTCCGGGCCCACCTTCAGAAGGCCGAACCGGTCGAGGCGGGCCAGGGAACCCCCGCCGGCGCCGATCTCGACCAGGTCGACCGACGGCACCGACACCGGGAAGCCCGAGCCCTTCTTGAACCGGTAGATCCTGGCCACCTCGAAGGTGTTGGTCAGGGCGGGCTCGCCGTTCTCGATCAGGCAGGCCTTGGCGGTGGTGCCGCCCATGTCGAAGCACAGCAGGCGCTCGGACCCGAGGCGCCGCGCGTACCACGTGCCGGCCAGGGCGCCCGCGGCCGGCCCCGACTCCACCAGGCGGATCGGGCCCCGGGCCGCGTCGTCGGCCGACACCACGCCACCGTTCGACAGCATCATCAGCACTGCACCGCCGAATCCCTCCGCCGACAGCCACTTCTGCAGCTCGTCGAGGTAGGGGCCGATCACGGGCATGGTGGCCGCGTTGCAGGCCGCGGTGATCATGCGGGGGTATTCGCGGATCTGCGGGGAGATCTCAGCGGAGATGCACACCGGTACTCCGAGCTGTTCGCGCAGATGCGCGGCCACGGCCTGCTCGTTGGCCGGGTTGACGTAGGAATTGAGCAGGCACACAGCCACCGACTCCACTGCGGCATCGGCCAGCTCGGAGGTGAGCCGGGCCAGATCGGCGGACGACGGCTCAGCCAGCACCGCGCCGCCAGCCGATGTGCGCTCATCGATCTCGAAGGTGAGATCTCGCCCGATGGGGGGATCGGGGAACTCGATCTGCAGGTCGTACATGTCGTAGCGGTGCTCGTCGCGGATCAGCAGCGTGTCGCCGAAACCCACCGTCGTCACCAGCCCGGCCCGACCGGTGCGCCCCTCGATCAGAGCGTTGGTGATCAGGGTGGTGGCGTGAACGATCGGAGCGGTGATCTCGCCGGGGGTGACCTGCGCCTTGGCCAGGAGTTGGCTGACGCCAGCCCGCACCCCCTCCAGCGGTGCGGCCGGAGTGGTGAGGGTCTTGTCCACCACCACCCGGCCCGAGGCGGTGTCGAGCAGCACCACGTCGGTAAAGGTCCCGCCAATGTCGACGGCCAGCCGCCAATCAGCCATGCCAGCACTCGCTCGGGGCGGTCAGCCCGTGTCGGCCAGGTCGGCGCGGGGCGGGGCGAACACGTCCAGGATCCAGCACTCGCCGTAGGTGTCGTCGCCGATGAACACCGAGTCGCCGTGCCACACCGAGCGGGGGGCCAGGTACGAGTCGCCCTCACTGAGCACGATGCGCTCGTCGTTGGCGCCCTCGGGACCGATGCGGAAGTCGAGCTTGCCCCGCATGATGACGCCGAGCTGCTCGTTCTCGGTGTGGTTGTGCAACACCGAGCCCGCCGAGCCGCCGGCGATGCGCCAGAAGCAGAGCTGCAGGTGCTCCCCGGTGATCACCCGGTGCCTGAAGCCGGCACGGGCGGTCTCGACGAAGGCGTCGTCGTCGAGGAAGTAGCAGTACGGGTTGCCGAGACTCTCGGCGATGCTCATGTCGGTGCTCCTTCGGTGACTGAGAATGGCTGGCCGTCAGGGACCCCTCGACCCGGGGATCCGGCTCGACGGCTCAGCTGAGCGCGGCGAAACGCGCTCTGTCGGCATCGAGGTCGAGCGGGCGGATGATGGCCTGGTGCTCCTCGTCTCCCCAGTGCTGTTGGGGCACCAGCCACATCACCTCGAACTCCAAGCCGTCGGGATCCTTGGCGTAGAGGCTCTTGTTGGGGCCGTGGTCGCTCTGACCGACCAGGGCTCCGGTTGCGATCAGCCGCTCGCGCATCTCGACCAGCTCGTCGAGGGTGCCGACCTCCCAGGCGATGTGGTAGAGGCCGACCGTGCTCCGCCCGGCCTGGGAGGGTCCCGCGTCCTCGCCGATCGAGAAGAACACGATGTCGTGGTGGTTCTCCGAGCACGGTGCCCTCATGAAGACGTAGGCGCCGGGCCCGTCGATCACAGTCTTGAAGCCGAGCACGTCGGCATAGAACTGCTGGTGGCGGCGGGCGTCGCGCACATAGAGGACCGCATGGTTCATTCCCGAGATCATGGTGGCGTGTCCTCCGGGGCCAGAGCCATCGATACTGGCCTCGACGATACGTCTGGACTGCGGCGGTTAGCCAATGTGGCGGGCAGGGCACCAGTTGAAGTCGGTCAGGAG
The DNA here is from genome assembly GCA_963662645.2 of Acidimicrobiales bacterium. Lineage (GTDB taxonomy): Bacteria > Actinomycetota > Acidimicrobiia > Acidimicrobiales > Aldehydirespiratoraceae > Aldehydirespirator. Next base: position 17,508 of record CAXXKN010000002.1, on the reverse strand, counting down.
CAGCCCCTGCGCCACCGGGCCGAAGGCCGTGATCGACGCCAAACTCACCCGCAGGCGCATGATCATGTCCGCGTTGCCACCCAGCAGCCAGACCGCGGCCGACTTGATGGGGGTGGCGTGGGTCACCACCACCACGTTGCTGGTGGCGGCCTCCTCCACGATCTCAGCCACGGCCTCGCCCACCCGTTCGTGCAAGTGGGCCATCGACTCGCCGCCGGGCGGCACATACGAGATGTCGGAGGCCCAAGCCGCTCCCAGCTCGGCCATGACTTCCCCGATGCGGCGGTCGTCGTAGGCACCGAAGTCGATCTCCATCCACCGGTCGTCTATCATCGTGGGGACATCGCCGAGGCCTGCGGCCCGGGCCGTCTGCCGGGTTCGGCGACGCGACGACGTCACCACCCGATCGACGGTCCAGCGCTCCCGCAGAGCCCTGCCGACTGCCGCCGACTGCCGGAAGCCGACCTCGTCGAGGGGCGAGTCGATCTGGCCCTGCAGCCGGGCCTGGGCGTTGTTGGGAGTGCGGCCGTGCCGCAGGAGGATCAAGATGCGCCGATGGTAGACCGAGCGCCGACTGGCCTGCCGCGGCGCGGGCGGCGACGGAGACCGGTCAGCGCGGACCGGTCAGCGCGGCCTCTGCGCAGTAGACGCTGCGGGCCGGCGGCTGCCCGATGTGCAGCGGTGCAGCCTGCGAGCGTGAGGCGCGAAGTCGTTGGGACCGCGGTGGACGGTGCGGTGCTCGTCCCACACGGCGACGTCGCCGGGTCGCCAGCTGCGGCTGAAGGAGATGGCCGGGTCGGTGAAAGCCTCGAACAATCGGGAGAGCAGAGCGTCGCTGCGGTCGGTCGGCAACCCGATCACATGGCGGGTGAAGCCCGCATTGACGAACAGCAGCTCATCACCGGTGCGCGGATGCACGGCAACAATGGGATGGCGGTAGCCGGCTCCGAAGCGTGCATCGAGCTTGTCGGCCACCTCGGCACCGAACCGGGCCTCCATCTCACGCCGGAAGCCCGGCCCCATGTCGTGATGCGCCACCCGGCCCCGCAGCTCGTCCACCAGCTCGTCATCGAGAGAGGCCAGCGCGGCACGCGCGTCCGACCACAGCGTCGCCCCGCCCACGGGAGGTATCACCGTCGGTCGCAGCACCGCCACATCGGGGATCTCGAAATTGAACGAGTAGTCGGTGTGGAACGAGCTGTCGCCGCCCGCGGCCGGAGGATGGTCTGCGTCGTTGTAGACCACGCCGATCACCTCATCGCTGCCAAGGTACTCCACTACCGGATGCGGCTGCGGGGCGGCCCAGATGGAGGCGATCCTCTTCTGGGCCTCGTCGTCGACGTCGTCCTGGCCCGCGAACACCAGCACCCCGCGCTCGTCCAGCGCCGTCCTGATCTCCGCCGAGAGCTGCTCGCTGATATCGGCCGCAAGGTCGGCGCCCGTGACCTCGGCGCCGATCGTGGAGTCGGCTGGGCTGATGCTGAGCACACTGATGGCGGGGATGCTAGCGACGGCGCAGGACCCGCGTCCTTGGCCCAGGTGCCTCCGGACGCGCCGCGGTCTGGCATTATCGGGGGATGGCCCTCGCGGATACTGCTCAATCCGGTTCTGGCGGCGACAGCCTCGACCGGGAACTCGCCGAGGCGCTGGGACCCTCGGTCTCCACCGAGGAGGTTTGCCGGGTGGTGGGGAGCAGGGTCCGAGAGTTTCGCCGATCGCTGAACATGACGATGTCGGCGTTCGCGGCCAGCGCCGAGATCTCGCTGGGGATGCTCTCCAAGATCGAGCACGGTCAGAGCGCGCCGAGCCTCGCGACGCTCGTGCGCCTGGCGGCCACCGCCCGGGTGCCGGTCACCGCCCTGTTCCGGGGTCTCGACGAGGAGCACGACCTGGTGATCGTCAAGGCGGGCGAGGGCCACGAGATCCACCATCAGGGAGGAGGACCGGGGCGGCTCTACGAGGATCTCGGCACCCTGCGCGGCCCCAACCGGGTGATAGAGCCCATGATCACCACCATCACGGAGCCGGGCGGGGTCTTCCCCCTCTACCAGCACCCCGGCGTGGAGTTCATCCATGTTCTGGAGGGATCGATCGACTACGGCTACGGCGGAAGGGCCTACCGCCTCGATGCGGGCGACACCATGCAGATCCACGGCGAGGTGGCCCACGGCCCGGTCGAGCTTGTCCAGTTGCCGATACGTTTCATCTCCATCAAGGTCTATCCGGCCGGCGAGCCGCGGCCGGCGGCAGGAGGATGACGCCATGGGCCCGCTGACCACCGCCGAAGAGGAACGGACAGCCCGGTGGGCCTGCTGACTGCCTCCGACGAAACAGGGACTGACCCGTGGGCCTGCTGATCATTCTCGGCTGGTTCAGCGAGGGCGACGCCGTGCGCCAGAGCCTCGTGCTCTGGATCCTGCTGGTCGGCGCGGTGGGGCTCACGGTCTGGGAGTGCCGCGAGCGCGGCTACCGGACCATGGTGATGCTGTGGTGGGTTAGCGTCGTGGCCCTCACGCACGTGCTGGGATACATAGTCCTGCGCTTCTTCGTCCGTCCGCCCGACAAGGCCTGACCCCGCACCCGACATCCTCCAGGACAGCCACGATGACCGACTCGACGTCCGACCCGAGGCCCACCGGCCTGCCAGGCCGCATCATGGCCATGCAGGGACGCACCAAGATCTTCATCGTGGCGGGATTGCTGCTGCTGGTGATCGCGGTGTTCGCCCCGCAGAGCTGCGGAGGCAGGGAGGTCGAGGAGGGGGAGGCCATCGCTACTGCCAGCGCCGCGCTGGCAGCCGAGCCCGGAGCCTTCGCGCCCGACAAGACCGAGGCCAAGCTGCTGCGCCAGGGCTTCCCGGCCAAACTCATGTGGGTGGTGGTGTTCACCGTGCCCGACCCCGAGGGCGGCCCCGAGAACTTCCTCCACAAGGCCGACATTTGGGTGAACGCCAGTAGCGGAGAGCTCGAGCAGGTCATCGTCCACGAGCCGGACGAGGAGTAGCCGCCCCGCTCGACGACGCGAACCCTGGGAAAGGTTCGCGAACCCTTGGAAAGGCCGGGCGGGACCCGACGGACGGGACTCGATAGGAACGGCCGCCGCGGTCTGTGCTATTGTCGGCGAGTCCGGCCGATCGGTCGGAGCGGACAAGAAGAATTGGGGGTGAGTCAATGGACACTTCGATTGTGTTCACCGAGGCTTACTACTTCTTCACCGTCGCCATCATGTGGCTCTTGCACGTGGGGTTCATGACCTACGAGGCCGGCGTCAGCCGCCGCAAGAACGTCATGTCGACGGCGATGAAGAACATCATGACGATTGCCGTGGTGACGCCGACGTTCTACTACCTCGGCTGGTACGTGTACTTCTGCATGCAGGAAGGTCTGAAGTTCACAGTTTCAGCCGATGGAGCAAGCCCCGCAGGTCTGACGGGGCTTTATTTCTGCGGCGACGGCTACGGTCTGCCGTGGGACGGCTCCGCGGGACCGCATCTCGGCGACAACATCACCGGCGTCTTCTGGGCGGCCTTCGTGCTGTTCTCCTGGACGACGGGATCGATCATGTCGGGCGCGGTGATCGAGCGCATTCGCATCTCGGCCTACCTGTGGCTGACCGCCCTGATGGGCGGCCTGGTATGGGTGGTCGCTGCGGCCTGGGGATGGAGCTACGGAGGCTGGCTGGTCGTGCACTTCGGCTACCACGACTTCGCGGCTTCGATGGTGGTCCACGGCGTGGCCGGCATCTTCGCCCTGGGCGTGCTGTACAACCTCGGTCCGAGGATCGGGAGGTACGACAGCAACGGCGGCACGAGAGCCTTCCAGCCCCACAACCTGCACCTCACGCTGATGGGGCTGATGATCATCTTCACCGCGTTCTACGCCTTCTACGCGGCGTGCCTCGCCATCACAGCCGACACCACTCCGGGTTGGGCCAACATCTACTTCAACCCGGCCACGCTGTCGGCCATCACCTACACCATCACGATGGGCTTCGCGGGCGGTTTCGCCGGCGGCTACATCTTCTCCAAGGGTGATCCGTTCTGGACCATCTCCGGAGGCCTGGCCGGCGTGGTGGCGGTATCGGCGGGCGCCGACATCTACAGCCCCAACCTGGTGCTGCTCCTAGCCTTCTTCTCGGCCGGAGCCTGCTACTACATCGGCAGCTGGATGGAGACCAAGGCCCGCGTCGACGACGCTGTCGGCGCAGTGTCGGTGCACGGCATCATGGGGATGTGGGGCGTCCTGGCGGTCGGCATCTTCGCCAGCGGGTACCCGACGGGCCCCAACGGTGTGGAGACCAGCTTCCTGGGCCAGTTGGTTGGCATGACCTCGATATTCGCGCTGTCCTTCGTGACTGGCTACGTCGCGTCCTGGATCCTCAAGAAGCTGAACCTGCTGAGGGTTCCGCCCGAGGTGGAGGTCGAGGGCCTGGACATGGCCGAGTTCGAGACGGACTTCTATCCGGAGTTCGGCCGAGCCGACGAGTCCATCACCCATGCCGACGGCTCCAGGGAGTCAGCCGAAGCCACGCTGCGGGCGGACCTGGCCGCCAACCGCTAGTCGGTGTCCGCCTCGTGGCTGCAGTTCATCGGCGCCCTCGCCCTCATGTACCTGGTGGTCGCAGCCGCCGGGTACTGGGGCAAGCGCAGGCGAGCGCAGCTGCAGGCGCAGGGACAGGATCGACACGACCACTGACAACGTTCAGTTACTAGAAGGAGGACTGAATGAACAGCTTCCCCTACGACAGTTGGGAACAAGGCGTCGAGATGGCCGGCGCGTACTTCACTTGGGCTGAAGGCCCCGTCTTCGGCGCAGGCCCCTCGATCGTTCTCGCCATTCTCGGGATCGCGGTCTCCGTGATCTGGGCATTGATGGCGACCGTGCGCGAGGACAAGCTGCTGAACCACGCAGCCGACCGGCTCGCCGACAAGTACAGCTCGGAGGACTGACATGGCTCGTCGCAAGCAAATCGAGTTCCAAGGCAAGCAGGGCCACGACAAGGGCATAGAGATGGCGGTGATCGTCTTCACGATCGCCTGCATCGTCTTTACCATCATCGCCGTCCAGGCTTTCTGACACCTGACTCACCCCATTCAAGGCGGCTGGCGCCGTGCCGCATCGAGCGGCGCGGCGCCAGCCGCTGCATCCTGGGCCCCTAGTCTGATGCCGTGAGAATCCCTCGCAGCCGAGTCGCGCAGGCAGGCGCGATTGTTGCAGCCGCGGCGATGTTCCTGCCGTGGCATACCGCCGCAGCCGAGGGTGGGACGGAGTCAGTGCAGGGCATCGCGGTCAATGACGGTCAGCTCGTACTCGTCGTGAGCCTCGTCACCGCAGGGCTTGTCCAGGTGGGCTGGCGGCCGGCTTGGATCGGCGCCGGCTTCGCGGCTGCTATCGCGATCCGGAGGATTCTCGACGGCGAGACCGATCCCGCGGCCGGGCTCTGGATAGCGGCGGCCACCTCAATCGTGGCCGCCGTCCTGCTGATCTGGGACATGTTCGCCGATGTCACCGCATCTGGCGACGACGGCAAGCCTCCGGGGCATGGACTCTCGGGCCCCTTGGGCAGAAGGAGACGCTGACGCCGGTTGCGCGCTCAGACGCGCACCCGCGAGACTGGCCCCAGGACTTCATCGCGCCCAGGGAGGCGGTCATGACGACGATCGCGCCGGACCAGCCCGCAGTGCTGGTGCCGGGGCTGTTGATGCTCGGACCGGGAGTCGAGCGCTACCGGGTGACCGGCGGAGGCGCCACCGTTCTGGCGCTCGACGCGGGCGACGAGCTGGAGATCGTTGATCCCGAGGGTCGCCAGGCTTGCGAGCTGGTCGCCTTCGACGCCAGCGGACGCTCCGATCCCGAACTGCTCGGCCCCGCGGGCGCTTCGGGGAACGGCAACGGCAGCCGAGCCCGGTCCACCGAAGCGCCGGCCGCGGTGGGCGTCCTCTCTGCGCCGCTGCGCGACGCCCGCCGGGTGCGGGTCGGACTCGAACGCGCCGGCATCGACATGGCGGCGGTGCAGGCGGCGGCGCCGGTGACGGTCTTGGACGGCGACACCCCGCCGGGCGCCAGTGCCCGCGTGGTCGCTCACGCCGACGTGGCCTGCGTGATTGTCGCGCCGGGCGAGTCGATGTCGGCCCACGGCGGTTCTCCCCCCACCGACCTGATCGCCTACGTGCACCGCCGCAATGTGAGCCGATCGGAGACCGAGTCCCGGCTGCCCGCGCCGCTGGCCGACCCTAGCCAGGACTTCATCGTCGAGCACAGCACCGCCAGGGCCTACGAGGTCGCCAAGGGTGACTGGTTCCAAGTCGTCGACGTGGAAGGCCGGCAGTGCTCGGACTTCCAGTGCTTCGCGGCAGCCGACCTCGACGCGGGCGCCGACGTGAGCCTCGACGCCACCATCACTCGTTCTCTCATGGGCGCGAGCTGCCCGGCGCCGGGGCTCTACTCCAAGTTCTACAACGCCAGGATGCAGCCCCTGGTAGAGGTGGTCCAGGACACCGTCGGTCGCCATGACACGTTCAACACCGCCTGCAACGCCCGCTACTACGAGGAGCTGGGCTACCCCGGCCACATCAACTGCACCGACAACATCAACGACGTCCTCGACCCCTACGGAGTGGCCCGCCGCCGGGGCTGGGAGGCCATCAACTTCTTCTACAACACCAACCTCGACGACCACAACCAGATCTACCTCGACGAGCCGTGGTCCCGGCCGGGCGACTACGTTCTGCTGCGCGCCCTGGAGGACCTGGTGTGCGTGTCCACCTCGTGCCCCGACGACATCGACGCGGCCAACGCATGGAACCCCACCGACATCGCGGTGCGGGTCTATCCCTCCGCCAACCGGTTCAAGAAAGCGACGGCGATCCGCATGACGGCAGACTCCGAGGCACAGCTGACCAAGGAGACCGGGTTCCATCCCCGCACCTCTGCTCTGACCCGCAGCTTCAGCGAGTACTGCGGCTACTGGCTGGCCGATTCCTACACGGCCCACGGCCCCGTCGCCGAGTACTGGGCCTGCCGGCAGGCCGCGGCGGCCATAGACCTCTCCCCGCTGCGCAAGTACGAGGTCACCGGCCCCGACGCCGAGCTGCTGATGCAGACCTGCGTCACCCGCAACGTCCGCAAGCTCGCCGACGGCCAGGTGACCTACACCGCCATGTGCCACCAGACCGGCGGCATGATCGACGACGGCACCGTGTTCCGGCTCGGGCGCGAGAACTTCCGCTGGATCGGCGGGCAGCTGGGCTACAGCGGAGTGTGGCTGAGGGAGCAGGCGCAGCGGCTGGGGCTGAGGGTCTGGGTGCGCAGCTCAACCGAGCAGCTCCACAACCTCCAGGTCCAGGGGCCCAACAGCCGGCAGATCCTCGAGCAGGTGATCTGGACCCGCCCCGACCAGCCAAGCGTGGAGGAACTGGGCTGGTTCCGCTTCGCCATAGCCCGCATCGGCGACCACGAGGGGATTCCGCTGGTGGTGTCGCGAACCGGCTACACCGGCGAGCTCGGCTACGAGGTGTTCTGCCACCCCTCGGACGCGCCCGCGGTGTGGGACGCCGTCTTCGAGGCCGGCGCCTCCCGCGGCCTGGTGCCCATGGGCCTGTCCGCCCTCGACGTCCTGCGCATCGAGGCCGGCCTCATCTTCGCCGGGTACGAGTTCTGTGATCAGACCGACCCCTACGAGGCCGGCATCGGCTTCACGGTGCCGCTCAAGACGAAGGAGGACGACTTCATCGGCCGTGAGGCCCTCGCGAAGCGCCGTGACAGCCCGCAGAGACGGCTGGTGGGCCTGGAGGTGGACGGGGGCGAGCCCGCCGCCCACGGCGACGGCGTGTACGCCGGACGCAATCAGGTGGGCGTCATCACCAGCGCCGCCATCTCCCCCATACTGCGCAAGAACATCGCCCTGTGCCGCATGGCGGTGGAGCACGCCGAGATCGGCACGGCGGTGGAGGTCGGCAAGCTCGACGGCCACGAGAAGCGGATCGCGGCCGAGGTCGTGCGGTACCCGTTCTACGACCCCGACAAGACCCGGGTCCGCAGCTAGAGGCCGAGCGGGTAGGCGCACGAGTCCGGCCCATACGGGCGAGGCCTTGGCCCGAGCGGCCCGTGAGCGGAGCGAACAGGAGCGGGATCGCTAGCGGCGCAGAACTTTCGGGACGGTGGCTCCGAAATCGGACGGCAGCTTCACAACCGTCACCCCGCACTCCCGCATCAGCTGAACCTTCTCGGCCGCCGACTCCCCGACGGTGGAGACGATGGCTCCGGCATGGCCCATCGTGCGGCCCCTGGGCGCGGTCAGCCCGGCGACGTAGCCCACCACCGGCTTGTGCATGTGGTCGCGGGCGTACTGCGCGGCCTGCGCCTCTTGCAGCCCTCCGATCTCGCCGATCATCACGATGGCCTCTGTCTCGCCGTCAGCCTCGAACCGCTTGAGGTGGTCGAGGAACGAACTGCCGTTGATGGGGTCGCCGCCGATTCCGACGCTGGTGCTCACTCCGACTCCAACCGCCTTGAGCTGTGACGCCGCCTCGTATCCGAGCGTTCCCGACCGGCTGACAATGCCGACCGGTCCCCGCTCGTAGATGTGCGGGGGCATGATGCCCATCATGGCCTGGCCCGGGCTGATCACGCCGGCACAGTTCGGTCCGATCAAGCACATCCGGCCGGCGTGCTGGTAGCGGCGCTGGTAGCGCTTCACCTTGATCATGTCCTGGACCGGGATCCCCTCGGTGATGCACACGCAGTACTCGATCCCGGCATCGGCCGCCTCCATGATGGCGTCGGCCGCGAACGGGGGCGGCACGAACACGATGCTGGCAGTGGCCTCGGTGGCCGCCACCGCCTGCTTCATGGTGTCGAATACCGGCACCCCGCAGTGGGTGTCACCGCCCCGGCCCGGAGTGACGCCGCCCACCACACGGGTGCCGTACTCCAGCATCTCAGCGGTGTGGAAGGTGGCTATGCGGCCGGTGATGCCCTGCACCAGCACCGGTGTGGCCGCGTCGAGGATGACGCTCATCGGGCCGCACCCCCCGCCGCGACCGCGGCCGCCTTCGTGCCGGCCTCGGCCAGCGAGTCGGCGGTGATCACCGGAACCTCGGCGTCAGCCAGGATCCGCCGCCCCTCCGCGACGTTCGTGCCCGACAATCGCACTACTACGGGCACCGACGGGTCGAGTTGCACGAGGGCCTGAACCACGCCCTCGGCCACCCAGTCGCACCGGTTGATGCCCGCGAAGATATTGACCAGCACGGCCTTCACGTTCTCGTCCGAGAGCACCAGCCGGAACGCCTTCAACACGCGTTCGGGGGAGGCGCCCCCGCCGATGTCGAGAAAGTTCGCGGGCTCGCCGCCGGCGTGCTTGATCATGTCCATGGTGGCCATGGCCAGCCCGGCGCCGTTGATGATGCAGCCGATGTTCCCATCGAGCCCCACATAGCTGAGCCCGCGGTCGGTAGCCGTCCGTTCCCGGGGATCCTCCTGGGACTTGTCCCGCAGCTCCGACACGTCTTGATGACGGAACAGGGCGTTGTCGTCGAAGGTCATCTTGGCATCCAGCGCCAGCAGGCGGCCATCGGCGGTGACCGCCAGCGGGTTGATCTCCAGCATGGTGGCATCGAGATCGCTGAAGGCCCGGTAGCAGGCGGTCATGACTTGCACCGCCTGAGGGACCAGGCCCGCGAGGCCCAATGCGAAGGCAATCTCACGGGCCTCGAACGCCTGGAGCCCGACCGCCGGCTCCACATTCACGCGCACGATGGCGTCCGGATCGGCAGCCGCGATCTCCTCGATGGCCGTTCCGCCTGCGGTCGAGGCTACGACCATCACCCGCTCCGCCGATCGGTCCAGCACGAACCCCAGATAGATCTCACGCTCCGCCGACACCGCCGCCTCGACATAAAGCCGGTACACGCCCCGGCCCCGCTCGCCGGTCTGGTGGGTGACCAGCCGCTTGCCCAGCAGATCGTCGGCCGCCTCCCACACTTCTCGCTCGTCGCTGCAGAGCCTTATCCCGCCGGCCTGGCCGCGGGCTCCGGAATGGATCTGGGCCTTTATGACCCACCGCTCGCCGCCAATCTCAGAGGCGCGATAAGTGGCCTGCTCCGGGCTGTAGGCCAGACCTCCCTCCGGTATGGCCACGCCGTAGTCGGCCAGTATGGCCTTGGCTTGATACTCGTGAATCTCCATGAACGCCCCTCCTGCGCTCTAGTGATTGGACCGTGTTCCCCGCTCTTGGCCCGATTCCGGGTTACGACCCCCTCTTGTCGATGGCCTCTGCCGTCTCGACCACATTGAGCGCCATCCGAGCCGACGCGGCGTCGATCATGCGCCCGTCGAGTTGGGCCGCGCCCCGGCCGGCCGCGGCGGCCTCCTCCAAGGCCCTCAACACCCGGCGAGCCTGGTCCACCTCGGACTCCGGCGGGGTGAACACCTCGTTGGCCAGGTCGACCTGCGCAGGGTGGATGGCCCACTTGCCGTCGTAGCCGAGGGCCGCGGCCCTGCGGGCCCCGGCAACGAACCCGTCCCGATCGCCGAAGTCCCCGAACGGACCGTCAATGGCCCGCAGGCCGTTGGCGCGGCAGGCCACCAGCATTCGGGACAGCGCCGAGTGCCACTGGTCGCCCGGATAGTCGGGGTTGAGCCCCCCGATGGAAATGGTTCTGGCTCTGCAGGAGGCTGCATAGTCAGCCACTCCGAAATGCAGTGCCTCCAGCCGCGGACTCGACGACGCCACTGCCTCGACATTGGCCATCCCCAAGGCGGTCTCCACCAGCGCCTCCACGCCGATCCGGTGGCTGAGGCCCGTGGCCTGCTCGAGCTGGGTGAGGAGGGCGTCCACCGTGTAGATGTCGCCGGGCACGCCCACCTTGGGAACGAGGATCGTGTCGACGCCGGCGCCCGCCCGCTCCACCACGTCGATCAGGTCGCGGTACATGTATTGCGTGTCGAGTCCGTTCACTCGCACCGAGATCGTCTTGCCGGACGCCCGCCAGTCGATGTCGCCGAGGGCCTCGACGACGTTGCTCCGCGCCGCTTCCTTGTCGTCGGGCGCCACCGCGTCCTCGAGATCCAAGAAGACATAGTCGGCGGAGCCGGCTGCCGCCTTCTCGAACAATTCGGGCCGCGAGCCCGGCACGGCCAGCTCGCTGCGGTGCAGCCGGCGCCGCGCCTCAATGATCTGATGGTGACTCAATCGACCCCTCCAAGGATTCCTGGTCCGACCATCGAACTCGGTGGTGCGGCCACGGGATTGTAGTGGGCCCACAGTTCGGCAACGCTGGCACGTCAGCGGCTATTTTCAGCCTGTGGCTTGCCAGAGGTAGACCAAGGTTTTACTGTCGATGTATATACACCTAACCAGAGGGGGGATCCAGACATGACACGAGTGGCTGTCATCGGCGCTGGACCGTGCGGCCTGTCACAGCTGCACGCATTCGCCAGCGATTCGGGGGCGAGCAGCCCATCGGCGCCCGAGGTCGTCTGCTACGAGAAGCAGGAGGACTGGGGAGGGCTCTGGAACTACGACTGGCGGACCGGTCTCGACGAGCACGGCGAGCCCTGCCACGCCAGCATGTACCGCTACCTGTGGTCCAACGGACCCAAGGAATGCCTGGAGTTCGCCGACTACGGCTTCGAGGAGCACTTCGGCAGGCCGATCGCGTCGTTCCCGCCCCGCGAGGTGCTGTACGACTACATCGTCGGCCGGGCCGAGCGCAGCGGCTTCCGCGACCAGATCCGCTTCGGCCACCCGGTTCGCCGCGTCAGCCGCTCAGCCGGCGGCGGCGGATTCACCGTCACCGCCCACGACCAGGCCAACGACGTCGACACCAGCGAGGACTTCGATTGCGTGGTGGTGGCCACCGGACATTTTTCCATTCCCAACATGCCCCACTACCCCGGCTACGAGACTTTCGGCGGGACGCTGATGCATGCCCACGACTTCCGCGACGCGGTGCAGTTCAGCGACCGCGACGTGCTCGTGATCGGATCGAGCTACTCGGCCGAGGACATCGCCTCGCAGCTCTGGAAGTACGGCGCCCGCTCGGTCGTGTGCAGCTCGCGGCACGGCCCCATGGGCTTCGACTGGCCCGAGGGCATCACTGAGAGGCCCATCCTGACCCGTGTCGAAGGCCGCACCGTGCACTTCACCGACGGCTCGACCATGGAAGCGGACGCCATCGTGTCCTGCACCGGGTACCTGCACCACTTCCCGTTCATGGACGACGAGCTGCGCCTGGTCACCGCCAACCGCCTGGCCACCTCGATGCTGTACCGCGGGGTGGTGTTCCAGCCGGAGAACCGGATCCTCTACCTGGGCATGCAGGACCAGTGGTACACGTTCAACATGTTCGATGCCCAGGCCTGGTACGCCCGCGACGTGATCCTGGGGCGCATAGAGCTGCCCGACTCGGCGGAGCAGGCCCGCTGGATAGAGGAGGCCCAAGCCGCCGAGGACGCCCTGGAGGACGACTACGCGTGCATCGACTTCCAGGGCGCCTACACCCAGGATCTGGTCGACCAGACCGACTATCCCGACTTCAACACGCCTCTGGTCAACAAGATGTTCTATGACTGGAAGAAGCACAAGAAGCAGTCGATAATCGGCTACCGCGACCACGGCCACACCTCTCCGCTCACCGGCACGGTGGCACCCATCCACCACACCGCCTGGGAGGACGCGCTGGACGATTCACTGGAGTCCTACCTGGCCGACGCCGGCTGACGCGCCACTACGGCAGACCGCAGACGCCGGGCCGCCATGGACGATGTGATCATCGTCGGGGGCGGCATCGGCGGCCTGACGCTGGCCCTCATGCTCCACGACCGGGGCATCGATGCCCGCGTCTACGAAGCTGCGCCCGAGATCAAGCCCATCGGCGTCGGGATCAGCCTGCTGCCCCACGCCAGCAGGGAGCTCGGCCTGCTGGGTCTCGTCGACGCGCTCGGCGAAGTGGCGGTCACCACCAAGGAATCCTGCTTCTTCAACCGGTTCGGCCAGTTCGTGTACTCAGAGCCCGTCGGCCGTCACGCAGGCTACGACTGGCCCCAGTTCCAGATACACCGCGGAGACCTTCAGCAGGTACTTTGCCGCGCCTACTTGGACCGGGTGCCCGACGGCGCCGAGCGCCTGCGGACCGGACACCGCTGCACCGGCACCGACTCCGGCGCCGGGGGCGCGGCGGCCCACTTCGTCGACTCGATCACCGGCCGGGACCTGCCGCCCGCCGCAGGCGCAGCCGTGATCGGCTGCGACGGGATTCACTCAGCGGTGCGACGGCAGTTCTTTCCCGACGAAGGTCCGCCCGTGTACTCGGGAGTGAACATGTGGCGGGGCACGACCGCCTGGGCGCCGTACCTCAGCGGTTCCACCTACCTGCGGGCCGGGTGGCTGACAGTGGGCAAAATGGTGATCTACCCGATCCGGCACAATGTCGACAGCCAGGGGCGCCAGCTCGTCAACTGGGTGGCCGAGGTGCAGACCGACTCCTACAACGAGCAGGACTGGAACCGCACCGGTCGCCTCGAGGACTTCTACCACGTCTTCGCCGACTGGACCTTCGACTGGCTCGACGTGGCCGGGCTCATCCGGGGCGCCGAGCAGATCCTCGAGTATCCGATGGTGGACCGCGACCCGCTGCCCCGCTGGACCCACGGCCGGGTGACGCTATTGGGCGACGCTGCCCATCCCATGTACCCGCGCGGCTCCAACGGCGCGGGCCAGGCCATATGCGACGCGCGGGCTCTGGCCGACTGCCTGCAGTCGCAGGCGTCGCTGCCTGAGGCCCTTCAGGCCTACGAGGAGCAGCGGCTCGCAGCCACCTCGGCGGTGGTTCATGCCAGCCGAAGCGCGCCCCCGGACGTGATCCTCAAGACGGTCCACGAACGAACCGGCGACCAGCCCTTCGAGCGCATCGAAGACGTGATCACCTCCAATGAGATGGCCGCGCTGTCGGACAGCTACAAGCGCGTGGCCGGCTACGACCGCGAGTCCCTGTCAGGCGGCACGCGCCAATAGCCGGCGGGGATCGCCAGAATTTGGAGCAGCCGACGGCGCGTGGTTGGCTAACAGGCCGAGCGGACGAGGAGCGATTCATGCGGTATTTCGCGAAGCGTCGAGCGAGGCCGTGGCCCGAGCGGCCCAACAGCGCAGCGAACAAGAGCGGGAGAGAGCCGCATGCGTGCCGGATCGCTTGATATCGCCCCCCCGCTCTACGAGTTCATCGCCGTCGAGGCCCTGCCGGGGGCCGGTGTTCAGATCGAAGAGTTCTGGGGGGCGCTCGAGTCGATCCTGACCGACCTCGGGCCGCGCAACGCCGCCCTGATGGCCCGGAGAGACGAGCTTCAGGCCCAGATCGACGATTGGCACCGAGCGGCCCGCGCCGACGGGCGCGGCCACGACGGCGAGGCCTACGCGAACTTCCTGCGCGACATCGGGTACCTGCGCTACATGGACGGCACGGTGACCGCCACGACCGCCAATGTCGACCCCGAGATCGCCGAGGTGGCCGGACCGCAGCTGGTGGTGCCCGTCGACAACGCCCGCTATGCGCTGAACGCGGCCAACGCCCGCTGGGGAAGCCTGTACGACGCGCTCTACGGGACCGACGTGACCAGCGAGGCCGACGGCTGCAGCCGCGGCGACGCTTACAACCCAGTCAGGGGCGACCGGGTGATCGCGGCGGGCCGCGAGTTCCTCGACACGCACTTCACGCTGGACTCTGCCAGCCATGCCTGGGCGACCGGCTACTCGGTGCAGGACGGAACACTGAGGACCCGCAGCGGCGACGGCACAGTGAGCAGGCTGCTGCGGCCCGAGCAGTTCGCCGGCTACAACGGGCCTGAGGACTCGCCCACATCGGTCGTGCTGCGCAAGAACGGCCTGCACTGTGAGCTGCTCATCAACACCGGCCATCCCGTGGGGCGCCGGGACCACGCCGGCATCTGCGACATCCGCCTCGAGTCCGCCGTCACCGCCATCATGGACTTCGAGGACTCCGTGTCGGCCGTGGACGCCGACGACAAGGTGGCGCTCTACCGGAACTGGCTCGGCCTCATGCGCGGCACCCTGGAGACGACCTTCACGCGCGGCGGCACAACCGTGCACCGGGCCCTGAACCCCGACCGCAGCTTCACCGGTCCTGACGGCGCCCCGGTCACGCTGCCGGGACGCTCATTGATGCTGGTCCGCAACGTGGGACACCATCTCACCACCGACATGGTGAGGATCGACGGCGAGCCGGTCTACGAGACGGTGGTCGACGCCATGGTGACCGCGCTGTGCGCGCTCCACGACGTGCGAGGGATGGGGCGGGTGGACGGCCGGCCCATCCGCAACTCGGCAACCGGTTCGGTCTACATCGTCAAGCCCAAGATGCACGGACCGGACGAGGTCGGTCTGGCCTGCGAGCTGTTCAGCCGGATCGAGGCCGCGCTGGGCCTGGTGCAGCGCACCCTCAAAATGGGGATCATGGACGAGGAGCGGCGCACATCTCTGGGCCTGAAGGAGTGCATATCGAGGGCCCGAGACCGGGTGGTGTTCATCAACACCGGCTTCCTGGATCGCACGGGCGATGAGATCCACACCGACATGGAGGCGGGGCCGGTGATCCCGAAGGCCGAGATGAGGTCGACGGCCTGGCTCGGCGCCTACGAGAACTCCAACGTCGACACCGGCCTGGCCTGCGGGCTGCGGGGACGCGCCCAGATCGGCAAGGGCATGTGGACGATGCCCGTTGAGATGGCGGCCATGGTCAAGGCCAAGATCCAGCATCCGATTGCGGGCGCCAGCACCGCCTGGGTGCCCTCCCCCACCGCGGCGACTCTCCACGCCATGCACTACTTCCTGGTGGATGTGGCCGACCGCCAGAGCGACCTTGCCGAGCGCACGCCGGCCCGCCTCTCCAGCCTGATCGACATCCCGGTGCTGCCGGTGGGCCGCGAACTCAGCCCGAACGAGATACAGCGCGAGCTGGACAACAACGTCCAGGGCATTCTCGGATACCTGGTTCGCTGGGTGGGGCAGGGAGTGGGCTGCTCCACCGTGCCCGACATCGACGATGTCGGCCTGATGGAGGACTTGGCCACCCTGCGCATCTCCAGCCAGCACATCGCCAACTGGCTGCACCACGGACTGGTGTCCGCCGAGGCGGTGCGAGAGACCATGCGTCGCATGGCCAATCTGGTCGATCAGCAGAACAGCGGCGACCCCGACTACGAGCCCATGGCCCCCGACTACGACTCCAGCATTCCGTTCGGAGCGGCCGTCGAGCTCGTGTTTGCGGCTCGGGACGAACCCAACGGCTACACGGAGAGAGTGCTTCGCTCCCACCGTCAACAAGTCAAGGCCCGCTCGGCCCGATAGCCGCCCGATTCCCCTCTCGACCCCGCGGCAACTTGTACGATCCGCTCTGATGCGGACCATTCCGGCTGAAGCCGACGTCATCGTCATCGGCGCCGGGGTGACGGGCGCCAGCATCGGCTATCAGCTCGCCCGGCATTCGAGCCGCCGCGTGGCGGTGGTGGACGCTCGACCGCCGGTGGGGGGCATCTCCGGGCGCACCTTCGGCCAGATCCGCCAGCACTACTCCAACGAGCTGATGGTGCGCATGGCGCAGAGGGGCTTCCACTGCATCCGCAACTGGGCATCCGAGGTGGGGTACGGCGATCCGGGCTACCTGCGCCTGGGCTACATGCTCATCGTGACCGAGAACCAGATCGACGGATTGCGGCGCAATGTTGAGCTGGGCCGCCGCCTCGGCGTGGACACTCGTTTCGTGGGCCCCGACGAGATCGCGGCGATCGAGCCGCTGGTCGATGCCGAGACCCTCGCGGGCGGCGCCTACGAGCCCGACGGCGGCTACATCGACGTGACCAAGATGGTGCTGAGCTGGCTGGGGGCGGCCCAGGCCTGCGACGCCGATGTTCTCGCGCCCCTGGCGGTGGAGGAGATAACGGTGGCCGGCGGCGCGGTGACCGGCGTGGCCACCGCCCGGGGCGAGATCTCGGCTCCGGTGGTCGTGGTGGCCACCGGTGCGTGGGCCCGGGATCTGCTGGATCCGCTGGGCGTCGCTGTGCCGATCGAACGGCGGAGGCTCGATTTGGCCATGCTGGAGCAGGCACCGGAGTCCCGAGCCCTGCACACCTTCATCACTGACGGGAACTCCAATCTGGTGATCCGTCCCGACATGGGTCGCCGCGTCCTGGCGGTGGCCTACCCGCCGCAGATGCCCAAGGTCGACGACCCGCTCGAAGACGCCGGCGATGACGGCCACGCCGAGCATTCCGAGCGGATCCGCCTTGCCGTGTCGGAGCGGCTCCCTTCCATGAGGATCGCCGCCACGGTGTCGACATCCAGCGGCGCCTACGACATCACCCCGGATTACCACCCCATCCTCGGATGGGCTTCCGAGATCGCCGATGTGACCGGCCTGTACCTCGCCGTCGGATTCTCCGGGCACGGACTCAAGCTCTCGCCTTCGGTAGGGGAGTTGGTTGCCTCCCATGTGCT
>CAXXKN010000001.1:0-19652 GCA_963662645.2 Acidimicrobiales bacterium | reverse complement strand
GGGCGATGTAGGTGCCGGTGTCGCCGATGTAGCGGAAGAACGTGCCGAAGGGCCCGTCGTTGTTGAACGACAGCGCCAGCGTGCACAGCTGGCCGGCCTCGGTCAGCAGCTGGATCGACATGTCCATGGCGATCCCGAGCTCGGGGTGGATCGGCCCCTGCATCGCCTGGGCCGCGACGACGGGGCTGCCGGTCTGGTACTGGAACAGATCGACGGTGTGGGCGGCGTGGTGCCACAGCAGGTGGTCGGTCCAGCTGCGGGGCTCGCCCAGCGCGTTGGTGTTGGTGCGGCGGAAGAAGAACGTCTGCACATCCATGTGCTGGATCGAGAACTCGCCGGCCCCGATGCGGTCGCGCACCCACTGATGGCTGGGGTTGAACCGGCGGGTGTGCCCGCATGCGGCCACCTTGTCCGAGCGCTGCTGGGCCGCAACGACGGCGCGCCCGTCGGCCAGGTTGTCGCACAGCGGGATCTCGACCTGCACGTGCTTGCCGGCCTCCAGGCAGGCGATGGCCTGTTCGGCGTGCACGGGCGTGGGGGTGGCCAGGATCACCGCGTCGACGCCGTCATCGGCCAGCACCGCGTCGAGGCTGGTCTCGACCCGCTCTATGCCCCGGGCGTCGGCGGCCTTGCGGGCCGCAGCCTCCACCGGGTCGACGACGGCGACCACCTCGGCGCCGGGTATCGACGCCAGTCCGTCCAGGTGCTTGTTCCCGAACGCGCCCACACCGACCATCGCCACCTTGACCATCTGGCATCACTCCCTCGGATGCGGCTGCACCCCTCCGCAGGCGCAACTGACGCCCTGCGCTCCGGCCGACCGGGCGCCTAGCGTCCGCCCACTGGGAGCGAACGCGAAGCGGCGAGAGCCCGTCGCGTCGCTGGGGTGTCACTCCCGCTCTTGTTCGCTTCGCTCGCGGGCCGCTCGGGCCACGGCCTCGCTCGGCTCCTCGCGAAGATGCACATGAATCGCTCCCTATCCGCTCGGCCTCTAGCCTTCCATTGTGGCGCGTGCCGGATCGCCACCCACGCCGAGGGGCATTCGCCGACCAATGCGTCGGCCTGCCCTGCGAGCACCGCGCGGAGCACCATGGCCCTTGAGAAGCCCTACCTAGACATTCCGGGGACGACCGTCTTCGACACCGATCAGGCCGCGAAGGGGTACCACCTCAACCAGTTCGCCATGTCTCTGATGAGGGCCCAGAACCGGGAGCGGTTCAAGGCCGACGAGGACGCCTATCTCGACGAGTGGCCCATGACCGGCGAGCAGAGGCAGGCCGTGCGGGACAGGGACTTCAACCGCATGATCGAGCTCGGCGGCAACATCTACTTCCTGGCCAAGATCGGCGCCACCGACGGGCTTGACTACGTGCAGATCGTGAGCTCGATGACCGAGAACGACGCCGACGCCCACGCCGAGATGATGCTCGACGGCGGGCGCTCGCCCGACGGCAACCGCTACCTCCACGAGTGGGCGCACGGGGACCTCAGGGACTGACCAATGGCCAGGATCACGGCGAGCGTCTACACCAGCCATGTGCCCGCCATCGGCGTAGCCATGGACCTGGGCAAGACTGCCGAGCCCTACTACGCGCCACTCTTCGCCGGCTATCGGCCTGCACGGGAATGGATGGCGGCAAACACGCCCGACGTCGTCGTGCTGGTCTTCAACGACCACGCCAACGCGTTCAGTCTCGAGATGGTTCCGACCTTCGCGCTCGGCATGTCGGCCCGCTACGAGCCCGCCGACGAGGGCTGGGGCGCCCGGCCCGTGCCTCCGGTCGTCGGGCACCCCGCGCTGTCGGCCCACATAGCGCACTCGGTCATCCGCGAGGACTTCGACCTGACGCTGGTCAACGACATGCCCGTCGACCACGGCTGCACGGTGCCCCTGTCGATCATGTTCGGGCAGCCCGAGGCGTGGCCGTGCGCGGTCATCCCGTTGGTCGTCAATGTCGTGCAGTACCCCGTCCCGTCGGGGCGCCGCTGTCTGGAGCTCGGCAAGGCCGTCCGGCGCGCCGTCGAGAGCTTCGAGGAGGATCTGGACGTTCAGGTTTGGGGCACCGGCGGCATGAGCCACCAGCTCCAGGGGCCGCGTGCTGGCCTCATCAACCAGCCGTGGGACAACGAGTTCTTGGACCGGCTGGTCCACGATCCCGAGAGCCAGGCCGCGGTGGAGCACGTGGAGTACGTCCGCGAGGCCGGGTCCGAGGGGATCGAGCTAGTCATGTGGCTGGTGGCCCGGGGCACCATGGCCGACCTCGCCGGCGGCGGCGCGCCCACCGAGGTCCACCGGCTCTACCACGTGCCCGCCAGCAACACGGCCGTCGGCCAGCTGATACTCGAGGACGCCCCGACGAGCTCCGCTTCTGGACGGGATGCATCATGAGCGCCGACGCCGTTCGTGCCCAACCGAAGCCCCCCACGGCGTTCACCGTCGCCTCGAACCGATCAGTGGTGCTGTCGTTCGACGATCCGGGCGACCACGACCGTGCTACCAGGGGGCGGATCGCGCAGCTGGACGACGGCCGGATCACCGTCGATGACCACATCGTCTACGACGTAGCCCGCCACGCATTCGTCGGGGAGTCCGAAGCGCCGCCGGACTCGGTGCACCCGGGGCTGTGGCGACAGGCGCGGCTGAACAGCAACCACGGTCTGTTCGAGGTTGCAGATGGCATCTGGCAGGTACGCGGCTACGACCTCGCCAACATCACCTTCCTCGCCGGAGACGACGGCGGCTGGATGGTGATCGACCCGCTGACCAACGCGCCTACGGCGGCGGCCGCGCTCGACCTCGCCAACCGCGCTCTGGGCGAGCGGCCGGTGACCTCGGTGGTCTACACCCACTCCCATGTCGACCATTTCGGCGGCGTTCTCGGCGTGACCGATCAGGATGCGGTCGATCGGGGCGACGTGCGCATCGTGGCGCCGGTCGGTTTCCTCGAGGCAGTCGTGGGTGAGCTCGTGATCGCGGGCCACATCATGCTGCGCAGGGCTGTGTACCAGTTCGGCACCCTCCTGCCGCCCGGCCCGCTCGGACACGTCGACTGCGGCCTCGCGTCGGCTCTGGGCCTGGCACCGTGGGCCCTCGTCGCGCCTACCGACACCGTGGCCGAGACGGGACAGGAGATGACGCTGAGCGGCATCCGGGTCGTCTTCCAGAACACCCCCGACTCCGAGGCGCCCGCTGAGATGAACTTCCACTTCCCGGATCGCCGGGTGCTGTGCATGGCCGAGAACTGCACTCACACCCTGCACAACCTCTACCCGATCCGGGGAGCGCAGACGCGCGACGCCCTTGCCTGGAGCAAGTACATCCAGGAAGCCATCGACCTGTGGGCCCATGACGCAGACGTGATGTTTGCCAGCCACCACTGGCCTCGCTTCGGCACCGACGACGTGCGCGGGTTCCTGACCATGCAGCGAGACGCATACCGCTGGATGCACGACCAGACGATGCGGCTGGCGAATCAGGGGTACGGCCCTGACGAGGTCGCGGCCGAACTCCGCCTGCCCGACGAGTTCGACCAGTCCCACGTTCGCGGCTACTACGGCGCGGTCTCGCACAACTGCCGAGCCGTGTACAACCGGTACCTCGGCTGGTACGACGGCAACCCGGCCAACCTCGACCCGCTGCCCCCGGCCCAAGCCAGCGCCAACTACGTCCGCTTCATGGGCGGTGCCGACGCCGTGCTGGCCAAGGCCCGATCCAGTTTCGAGCGCGGCGAGTACCGGTGGGTGGTCCAGGTGGTGAACCATGTCGTGTTCGCCGATCCCGCCAACCAGCCGGCCCGCAAGCTCCAGGCCGACGCGCTCGAGCAGCTCGGCTATCAGTCCGAGTCGGCTGCCTGGCGGAATGCATACCTGATGGGGGCGATAGAACTGCGCGACGGTGTGTCGCAACTCGGCCAGGTACCGGTCCGCTGGATGGCCGGGGCGATGGGGGCCGAGCATCTCTTCGACCTCGTCGGGGTGCGGTTCGACCCGTCACGGTTCACGACAGGCCCGCTGCTGTTCAACTTCTACTTCACCGACCTCGATGAGGACCATGTCCTGGGCGTCGGGCGGTCGGTGATCCATCACCGGGCCAATGCCGTCGACGACGGGGCGGTTGCGTCGATCCGGATCGATAGGGCCACCTTCTCCGCGGCCCTGGACGACGCGGCTGCACTGCAGGACGCCGAGATCTCGGGAGACCGTGACATCGTGACGGAGTTCTTCGCCGGTCTCACGGTCTTCGACACCGCGACGCTCATCGAACCGCGTCCGGGCGGCCAGCCTCAACACCAACCCCGATAGCCGATGCACGATGCGGCCACAGTCCGCAGCGACTACTTGTTCTCGGACCTCAAGAACACCGCGGAGGAATTGGCAGCCGATGACTAGTTGATCGACCGGCTGCTAGATGAAGTGTTCGACCAGCGCGCAGAGCACTTCATCTGCCCGCAAAAGTGCCCGCCCGCACAGTTCGATGGGCATCTGCACCACAGAAGTGTCCGCATGTGCAGTCTGGTGGGCGCTTCTACAATAGAAGTGCCCGCCAATGCAGTTCAGCGGGTAGCGAAGCGCTGTACGTCGCGCCGCCAGCGACACATGTGGGCCCGCTCTGTGAGGATCTGATGCGATACGTGTCGGCGCACGATCTGCGGCACCCGCTGGTCAAGGCAGCTATCGCCCATCTGCAGTTCGAGACCATCCACCCGTTTCCCGACGGCAACGGACGCGTCGGCCGGGCGCTGATCCACTGCGTGCTGCAGCGTTGCTGGCCCTCATCGGCGATGGTGCCGTTGTCAGCGGCGATCGCCGAGCACAAGCAGAGCTACTTCGCGGCACTGCGCCCCTACCAGACCTACATCGGCGACAGCGACAGCAACATACGCGACGCGTGCGGGGAGGCCGCGGTCTCCTTCGTCGCCGACGCGGCCACCGTCGCCTGCGACTACACCGAAGCGGTCGCACAGGTCATCACCGACATGGACGCCAAATGGGGCGACCTCAACCTGCGGCCCCACTCCTCGGCGGCGGCCACGCTGGAGGCGATGTCGACCATGCCCGCGGCCACCATCGACTATCTCTGCGATACAACAGACCGCAACGCCAACTCCGTGAGGCGCGGACTGCGCAGACTCGTCGACGCCGGAGCCGTCGCAGAGACGCGCGACGAAGACACGGGACGCAGAGTGTTCGAGGTGCCCGAACTGCTGCAGATCGTGGACCACCGCCAGCATCTGCTGAGACGCTGCTGGCAGACCCGCCAGGCAGACCTCAGTCGATCACCGGCCGAACTCGTCGCCGAATGGCGCCGCGGCATCTCCATGGACGAAGCACTGCGACAAGCGCCAACGCAACGACGACGATGCGGCCACATCGGACAACGCAGCAAAGTCCAATGCACCCAACCCGCCGGGCACCCCCTACCGCACCGCTACACCTGAGACTGCCTGGCGGAGATCCGCTTCGATGCTGGCCGCTAGGTCGCGGCTGGCGTTGGCCTGTAGTTCCACTCTCACGGAGAGGTTGTCGTAGGCATGCAGCTTGGGCAGGACCTCGGTGCCGAAGCGGTTCCGGCTGACGGCGGGAGCGTTCCTGCTCCGTCATGGCGCGGGTGAAGCAGGTGCGCGAGAAGAACTGCTCTGGGTCTCGCTAGTCCAGCGGCGTGGTGCCCGCGACGACCTGCTCGAGCGCGGTGGCGAACTCGTCGGGACTGAACGGCCGTCCCTCCCTGACCTCCTTGTGAAGCTCGACGATCTTGTACCAGGGCCTCATGCTCATCGCTCCACTAGGGGCGTGACACTCTAGTCGTCGCGCCAGTCCTCAGGTTCCGTGCGGGCCACGCGCACCTTCTCGGGCGACACCACCAGGATCTTGTTCTGGCGCAGTGCGTCCGAATGAAACTCGAACAGCTCGCGCATCGCCGTAATCCGCTGCGCGTCCGACATGTCGGTGAGGCGCACGATGCCCGAGTGCGGCCTCCGCTGGACGAACACCAGCACACCGAAGTCCTTGTCCGCCGTGATCAGCACTCGCTGCTCCTGGGCGGCCCGAGCGAGCAGTAGATCGTCCGGCGTGCTGGGCCCGACCTCCGCTGCGGAGGCGACATCGTGGCCTCTGCCGATCAGCAGCGCGCGGAGGCCGCGCGAGTCCACACACGCGTCAAGGAGGAACTTCACGCTCGCTCAGTGAACGAGAATGCGGTCGTATACGCAGGTACCCACAATCGAGCGATAGGCGAAGACCAGGCAGGCCTGAATGTCCTCGGGCTCCAAGAGCTCGTACTGGTCGAGGATGTCCTCCACGCTGTCGCCTGCGGCCAGCTGTCCCAGGACATGCTCGACCGCGAAGCGCATGTCGCGGATGATCGGCTTGCCGCCGAAGATGTCGGAGCGCACCGTGATGCGCTTCAACAACTCGTCCTCGTCGGTCAGCGGCCTGTCATCTGTGACATCCATGACAAGGACGCTACCTTGCGGCCAGCAGCATCGCGTCGAGGAGTCTCTTCTCGTCGCTGCCGCGCGGGTACGGCGCGGACAGGGCGTTGGCGAGGCGCAAGAAGTCCGGCCTGCGCTCCTGCTCAGCCTGCAACAGGGCCCGAAGCGCCTGGGTGCGGCCCGACCCTTGCAGCAGCATGGCGGCGTGGATGCGATCCAGCGTGGTGGCGTTCGAGGAGGCGCCGAGATTATCCATCTCGCTGGCCGCGCCGCGCCTGCGGGGACGGCCGCGAACTGTCGGTGCCGCTTCGGGGCACTTCGGTGAGAGCGGATTGGTGGAGTCGAACGGATCCCGAAGCAGTGGATGCGGACGAGAAGTGGTAACGAAAGGGTAGCCATGGGTTCGGGTCCCTCCCGGCCGAAGGTGCTGACAGCGGCCTTCGTGCGATCGATCAGCCGGTCCGGACGCTACGGCGACGGCAGAGGCGGCGGGGCCACGGACTGAGCCTACTGGTCAAGCTGACAGCGATCTGTTCCGTGCGTTGTCACACCCCATCAGTTACATTGGTCTGTGACGGGGGGCGCGGAGTCCACCGCCTGCGCAGGGGAACCTGAGCACTCGGCCTTTGAGCCGACTTCAGGCGGACCGGCCCCCCGGCCCCTTCGTGTCAGGTTTCGCCTTCGGGCACGGCATCGGTGACCTTGTTCCACCACGGCTGGGTCAGGTGCCAGTCGGGCATCACGGACTTGATGCCGTAGGTCTCGACGGGGCGGCGCCTCCAGATCACGGGTGCGAGGATCTCGAGATAGATGGGCTCGGTCCGGTGCGGCGGGCTCGCTCCGCGCGTGGTCGCCTTCAGCACGGCCCGGCCGGCGACGGCGGCCCACTGCATCCCTACCCGGTTCCTGGCCTGGTCGACCTCCACCGGCAGCTTGAGCCATGGCCACTGGATCGCGGTGTCCATGCGCTGGAGTCTCGAAATGTAGTCATCGAGCCTTCGACGAGGCATCCGCGCCACCGCGGCGAACACGGGGTGAGCGGCTAGCCCGACATCTCTTGCGAACCAACTCATGCGCTCCAGCAGCACCCGAGCGAGGAAGTTGTAGACGTGAACGTCGTCTCGTCTCATCGCTGAGTTCGCTGGCGTGCTGGCTTTGGGCAGCACAACGAAGAAGACCCTCACCGGAAGCCTGGCGAGGTGCTCGGCGGCCTCCATGAGCTTGTCATGGGTCTTGAGATGGTCGACAGCGTGCAGAGGGATTCGAACCCTCACGCCCTTGCGGGCGGCGGATTTTGAGTCCGCTGCGTCTGCCAAGTTCCGCCATCCGGGCTGGAGCCTGCGAGCCTACCGGCCGTGTTGAGGTAGCCGAGGCCTGGCGGTGGTCGGCTCGCGGCGCTGGGGCGTCTAGCCTGGGAAGTCTTGCGCCCGAGAGGCGGCACACCGAGGGGGTAAGCGCGACCGCCATGAGCAACCGCCATGAAACGCGAACATGCCGCGCAGAGTCTGAACACGAACCGGCCCAGAGCATCGGCGGGTCGAGTTTCGCGGTGAGGGGGATCCACCGATGATCGTCTTCATGTATCCGGGCCAAGGTTCGCAGCAGCCCGGCATGGGTGAGGCCTGGATCGATCATCCCTCGTGGGAACTGGTGACGGAGGCGTCGGAGGTCACCGACCGCGATGTCGCCCGCCTGCTGCTCACCGCCGGCGCCGAGGAGCTGACCCACACACTATTATCCGCAACAGCCAGCTTGCCACCTTCGTCATGTCCATGGTCGCCCTCGACGCGGTGACCCGGCTCGGCACCGAGGCCGCCGGCCACGCGGGCCACAGCCTCGGCGAGTACTCGGCGCTGACCGCGTCGGGCGTGCTCGACTTCGGCGACGCCGTGGCCCTGGTGGCCGAGCGGGGCGACGCCATGCAAGCCGCCGCCGAGGAGCGTGAGGGCACGATGGCAGCCGTCCTCGGCCTCGACGACGACGACGTGCAGATCGCCTGCAACCGCGCCCCGGGCGAAGTCTGGCTGGCCAACCACAACGCGCCCGGGCAGGCGGTGATCGCCGGAACGCCCGAGGCCATCGACACCGCGGCGGGAATCGCCCGCGAGCTGGGGGCGAAGCGGGTGATGCCGCTTCAGGTGGGCGGCGCCTTCCACACGCCGTTCATGGCACCGGCGCGCGACCGGCTCACCAAGGCCATCGACCGCACCGAGTTCCGCAACCCCCAAGGCACGGTGATCGCCAACGTCGACGCGGCCGCCCACGACCGGGGCGCCGACTGGCCGGACCTGCTCAAGGCCCAGCTCACCAGCCCGGTGCGGTGGCGCCAGACGCTGACCGCCCTCAGCGACGCAGGTTTCGGCACCTTCGTGGAACTGGGCCCGGGCGAGGTCCTCGGCCGTCTCGTCAAGCGCACCCTCAAGGGGCGCCGGCCGCTGTCGGTGGCCGCGCCGGACGACTTGGACAGCCTGCTCGAGGCGCTGGCCGCCTCGCCGGCCCGGCCCTCGGCCGCCCTCGAGGGGGAGCATCTGTTCGCCACCGAGCGGCTGGTAGTGAGCCCCGCGGCCGGCATCTTCCAGGCCAGCGATCAGATAAGCGAGGGTGCGGCAGTCGGCGTCGGTCATCTGGTCGGACACGTTGGCGACCACGAAGTTCGCAGCCCATTCGCCGGCGAGCTGATGGGCTTGCTGGCCCTCGACGGCGAGCGGGTGACGGCCAGCCAGCCGATCGCCTGGCTGAGAACGAGCTGATGGTATTGACTAGGGGTTCCGCAGGGGGGTCTTGATGGGCGCAACAGTCATCGGCATCGGAACGTCGCTGCCGGAGAAGGTCCTCACCAACGACGACCTGGCCGCGATGATGGACACCAGCGACGAGTGGATCCGGGAGCGCACCGGGATCCGCGAGCGCCGCATCGGCCTGCCCACGTCCGCCATGGGCATCGAGTCCGGCCGGGCCGCCATGGAGATGGCCGGCGTGGAGCCCGCCGACATCGACCTGATGATCCTGGCCACCACCACCCCCGACCAGCGGGTGCCGGGGACTTCGGCGGTGATCCACGCCGAGCTGGGGCTCGGTTGCGGCGCGTTCGACCTGAACGCGGCCTGCGCCGGCTTCACCTACGGGTTCGTCACCGCCAGCGCGATGATCGACGCTCCGGGCGGTCCCGAGCGGGTGCTGCTCATCGGCGCCGACTCCCTGTCGCCCCTCACCGACTGGTCCGACCGGGGCACGGCCATCCTCTTTGCCGACGGCGGCGGGGCCGTTGTCCTCGAGCGCACCGACCGCACCACGCTGCTGGGGTGGGATCTCGGCGCCGACGGCAACCACCGCCGGCTGCTGATGGGCGACCACGACTCTCTCATCACGATGGAGGGCCGCGATGTGTTCAAGGTGGCGGTCCGAGCCGTGACGGACTCGTTGCAGGTCGCCCTGGAGCGGGCCGGTGTCACCCCCGAAGAGGTCGATGTCCTCCTCCCCCACCAGGCCAACATCAGGATCATCGAGGCCATCTGCAAGCGCAGCGGCATCGACTTCGCCAAGAGTCACAACGTCATCGACCACACCGGCAACAACTGCGCGGCCACTATCCCGCTCTCGATGGCCAAGGCCCACGCCGACGGGGCACTGGAGCCCGGAGCGATCGTCGTGATGACCGGTTTCGGGGCCGGCATGACCTGGGCGTCCACGGTGGTCCGCTGGTAAGGGCGTGAGCGACGAAGGCGGGGGCGACGGAACCGACCCCGGACGCGTAGCACTAGTCACCGGCGGCAACCGCGGCATCGGGCTGGCCATCGCCC
The DNA here is from genome assembly GCA_963662645.2 of Acidimicrobiales bacterium. GTDB lineage: Bacteria > Actinomycetota > Acidimicrobiia > Acidimicrobiales > Aldehydirespiratoraceae > Aldehydirespirator. Next base: position 9,421 of record CAXXKN010000001.1, on the reverse strand, counting down.
GCCGGCTGAGCCGCGCCGGGCACCGGGTGGCCGTCACCTACCGCCGCGAGCCGCCCGCCGATGCGGACGCTCACAACCTGACATGTGTCCGCTGCGACGTGACCGACCCGGAGTCGGTCGCGTCCGCTCTGGCCGAGACGACCGAGAGGCTCGGGGCACCGGAGATCCTCGTCTGCAATGCCGGCATCACCCGCGACGGGCTCGTGCTGCGAATGTCGGAGGAGAACTTCGGCGCGGTGATCGACGCCAATCTGACCGGCAGCTTCCGGGCGGCCAAGCAGGCGGTGAGGGCCATGGTCCGGGCCCGCTGGGGCCGCATCGTGTTCATCTCGTCGGTGTCGGGCATCGGGGGCCAGCCCGGCCAGGCCAACTACGCCGCCTCCAAGGCCGGCCTGATCGGCCTGGCCCGGTCGCTGGCCAAGGAGTTCGCCTCCCGCAATGTGACCGTGAACGTGGTGGCCCCCGGCGCCGTCGGCACCGACATGCTCGCCGCTCTGAACGACGACCAGCTCGCCGCGATAGTGGACCGGGTGCCGCTGGGCCGCGTCGGCGAAGCGGACGAGATTGCAGCCGCGGTCGAGTTCCTCGTATCGGAGGACGCGAGCTACGTCACCGGTATCGTGCTTGCGGTGGACGGCGGCCTCTCGATGGGCTGAGGCGCCGTGACAGCCACACCGGCCCGTTCGGAACCCTACCGCAATCCAGGAATGGAAGGACAAAGCCGTGGATGAGAACTTCGAGCGCTTCAAGCAGTGCACCGTGGAAGTGCTCTCGGTCGACGAGGCCGACGTGGTGCCGGAGGCGGACTTCGCAGACGACTTGGACGCCGACAGCCTCGACATCGTGGAGTTGGTGATGGCCCTCGAGGAGGAGTTCGACGTGAACGTCGACGAGGAAGAACTCGAGGGTGTTAGCACCGTCGCCGAGGCCTTCGAGCTGATCACGTCGAAGCTCTAGTGGGGTCGCAGCCCTGATGAGCAGGCCCGACCGCAGGCGGGTAGCCGTCACAGGCCTAGGGGTGGTCTCCGCAGCCGGTGTCGGCCCGGAGGCGTACTTCGAAGGACTGTGCAGCCCCGCGCCCGTGGGTGAGCGCCGGGTTACCGGCTTCGACCCCAACGACCACTTCGACAGCCCCAAGGAGGCTCGCCGGGCCGACCCCTACACGCAGTTCTTGGTGGCGGCGGCCGATCAGGCCGTGGCTCAAGCCGGTGAGATCGACGCCGACCCGACCCGGTGCGGAGCCATGATCGGCACGGGCGTGGGCGGGATCACCACGCTGGAGCAGCAGATCGGCGTGCTCCAGGAGAAGGGGGCCCGCCGGGTGTCGCCGTTCCTGGTGCCGATGATGATGGCCAATGCGGGAGGGGCGATCCTCTCGATGCGCTACGGCTGGATGGGGCCCTCAGAGAACGTGGTCACCGCCTGCGCGGCCAGCACCCACGCTGTGGGCAACGCGGCCCGGCTGATCGCCGACGGCCGCTGCGACGTGGTGCTGGCGGGCGGATCCGAGGCGCCGTTGACGCCCACCGCGATGGCCGGCTTCACCAACATGACCGCGCTGTCCTCCAGCGGCGTGAGCCGCCCCTTCGACGTCGGTCGGGACGGTTTCGTGATGGCCGAGGGCGCGGCGGCGCTGGTCTTGGAGGAGTGGGACGCCGCCCGGGCCCGGGGCGCGGCGATCCTCGCGGAGGTGCTCGGCTCGGCTTCGACCGCCGACGCCCACCACATCACCGCCCCGTCGCCGGGAGGCAGCGGCGCGGTCCACTGCATGCAGCTCGCGCTCGACGACGCCGGAGTGCGTCCCGCCGACGTGGTCCACGTCAACGCGCACGGCACGTCCACCGACCTCAACGACGCGGCCGAGGCCGAGGCCCTCTCCAAGGTCTTCGGAACCTCACCGGGCCCCCTCGTCACCTCGACGAAGGGCGTTACGGGCCACGGCTTGGGCGCCGCCGGCGCCCTGGAAGCGCTGGCAGTGGTGCTGGCCATGCAGAAGCGGCTCATCCCGCCCACGGCGGGTCTAACCGTGCTAGATCCCGAGCTGCCGCCGATCCAGGTGGTAATGGGCGAGCCTGCCCCGTGGGATCCGGGCGTGTCGATCTCGAACTCGTTCGGGTTCGGCGGCCACAACGGGACGCTGGTGATGGCGCCCGCCGGATAGCTGCGGTGGCGCCGGTCAGGCGTCGGCGATCACGAACATCAGGCCGCACTCCGCCGCCACCTTGCCGTCCAGCAGCGCCCGGCCCGAGCCCCGTCCCGCCCGGCTCGACAGGCGGGTCATCTCCACTTCGAGCTCGAGGGTGTCGCCGGGACGAACCTGCCGCCTGAACCGGGCGCCGTCGAGCCCTCCGAACAGCGGCAGCCGCCCGGCGTAGCGCTCGTCGGCGAGCAGGGCCACCGCCCCGAGCTGGGCGATCGCCTCGCACATCAGCACGCCGGGCACGGTGGGCAGGCCCGGGAAGTGGCCCTCGAAGAATGGCTCGTCGCCCCGCAGGCGCCAGCGCCCGCGAACCCGCTCGCCCGGCACCAGCTCGGTGACCTCGTCGACGAACAGGAACGGGTCGCGGTGCGGGATTACCTCCTCGGGTCGGGGCAGGCTCACAGCGCCGGATCGGCCTCTGGCCGGATCAGCCCTTGGCCGCGGCCTTGAGCCTGGCCCCGGGCTGGACCTTCACTCCGGTCGACGCGGGGATGGCGACCGACTCGCCGGTCTGGGGGTTGCGCCCTGTGCGGGCGGCCCGCTGCACCGTCGAGATCTTCAGGTAGCCGGCCAGGTTGATGTCACCCCCGGCGGCCACCTCGTCGCAGGCGAGTTCAAGCAGGGCATCGATGCACTTGGCGGCGTCCGCCTGGGACACACCGGCTCTGAGGGCCACGGCCGCAACGACATCACGCTTGTTCATTTGGTTGCTCCTTTGTGTTGACGGCACCGCTCACGGCACCCCATTGCGGCCTGCGACTATAGGTTGGGCCTTCTCGCGTTCTGGGGATGGTTCGCGGAACACCGCGCTGGGAGTGTCTGGCGCTTGGGGGAGATCTTCGGCGTCAGCGGCGGACTATCACTGACGAGCCGTGGCCGAACAGGCCCTGGTTGACGGTGATGCCCACGCGGGCGCCGTCGACCTGGCGGGCACCGGCGGTGCCCCGCAGCTGCCAGGTGAGCTCGCAGACCTGGGCTATGGCCTGGGCCGGCACGGCCTCCCCGAATGCGCCCAGGCCGCCGCTGGGGTTGACGGGCAGGCGGCCCCCGATGGCGGTGTCGCCGTCTCGCAGCAGCCTCTCGGCCTCGCCCGGTGCGCAGAACCCGAGCTGCTCGTACCAGTCCAGCTCCATCGCCGACGAAAGGTCGTACACCTCGGCCACGTCGATGTCGTCGGGGCCCAGCCCGGCCTCGTCGTAGGCCCGGGCGCCGATCGACTCCTTGAAACCCACGAGCGGGGCGGACGGGTCGGCCACCGAGTCGGCGGCCAGGTAAGGCAGGTCGATGACCGGGTCCGGGTATGTGGGCGACACGGTGGAGATGCCCGTCACCCGCACCGGGTCGCGGTGGCCGTGCGCCCGGGCCCACGCCATCGACGACACCACCATGGCCGCTCCCCCGTCGGAGGTGGCGCAGATGTCGAGCAGCCGCAGCGGGTCGGACACGACCGGTGAGTTGCGGACGTCGTCGAGGCCGTATTCCTTGGTGAAGCGGGCGTTGGGGTTGTGGGCACCGTGGCGGGAGTTCTTGACCTTGACCATGGCGAAATCGTCGGTAGTGGCCCCGTAGAGGTCCATCCGGCGCCGGGCGTGGAGCCCGAAGTAGACGGGGTTGGTGGCGCCCACCAGATGGAAGCGCAGCCAGTCGATGTCGTCGGGGCGCTCGCCGGTGTTGGGGGCGAGGAAGCCCTTGGGGGTGGTGTCGGCCCCCACCACCAGCGCCACATCACATGCGTTTGAGAGGATCTGGCCCCGGGCCACCTGTAGCGCCGTCGCTCCCGAGGCGCAGGCGGAGTAGCTGCTGGCCAGTTGGGCGCCGGTGAAACCGAGCGCCCGGGCGAACGTCGAGCCGGCCACGTAGCCCGGATAGCCGCACCGCACAGTCACCGCACCGGACACGAAGCCCACGTCGGCGTAGTCGACTCCGGCGTCGGCCAGGGCGTCGCGGGCCGCGGCCACCCCGTACTCGGTGAAGTTGCGACCCCATTTGCCCCACGGGTGCATGCCCACTCCGAGGACGGCGATCTCGTCCATGGTCAGTTCTCCGATCCGCCGGCCACCGGACGCCACTTCCACACCAGGTAGTCGCAGTCGTCGTCGCCGTAGAGCGTGTCGACGGCCAACTCCATCTCCATGCCGACCTCGAGATCCTCGGGGCCGACTCCGGCGGTGCACTGGCCCAGCACCACCATCTTCTCGCTCTCCAGCTCCACCGCCGCGATGGTGATGGGCTCGTACGGCTCGGAAGTCACCACGAACGGCGGCGGGGGCGGATAGTGGCTGGTGGTGTAGGACCACACCCGGCCCCGCCGGCTCAACAGCACCTCCTCGAGCTCCACCGGGCCGACTCGGGGATCGGCCCCGCCGAGGTGCTTGGGGAAGAAGTACGACTCGGTGCCCGGAACCCGCCCGCCGATCAGCCGCGGCCCGTCGTCGTCGAACGTGAACAGCCCCTCGACTGCGGGCATCCGAGTCCGACTCATCGCCGACGATGGTACCGGCAGACGCACGGCCTCGTAAGCACCGGCGAGATCCGACCACACGCGGTGGGTGGGCCGCTCGGGCCACGGCCCTCGCCCGCATCGTCCGGATTCGCGCGCCTAGTCGCTCGGCTTCTTCAGACAAGTCGCCGCTGGCGTACTGTGCAGGCCGATACATGCTGCGAAAAGGAGTGCACGACAAGCGCGCGGGCCCCTTCCTGGCGCGCGGTCTGCCGTGGGTTCGTGCCGTGGTGGGGTCGGTTTTGGCCTTGGTTGCTGATCGGGTCGGTTTTGGGTGTCGGAGTCGATGCTGCCGGAGCGCAGGACGGGGCTGGCGATGGGGGGCACTTCAGCGATGATGACGGAAGCGTGCATGAGAGGGCGCTGGATGTGCTGGCCTCGCGGGGCGTGCTGTCGGGCATCGAGTGCGGCGAGGGGCTGATCTGCCCTGGCGAGCCGCTCAAGAGATGGGAGATGGCGGTGTGGCTGGTGCGGGTCCTCGACGGCGCGGACCCTGCGTCGGCGAGCGCCTCGGGCTTCGCCGATGTCGATGCCGAGCGGTGGTGGGCGCCGTTCGTCGATCGGCTCGCATCATTGGGAGTGACGGCGGGATGTGCCGCCGAGCCGGCGAGCTTCTGTCCCGAAGGAGATGTCACTCGGGCTCAGATGGCGACCTTCCTCAAGCGGGCACTGGATCTTGAGCCGGCGCCGTCTGCCGGGTTCGCCGATGTCAGCGATGGTCCTCACACTGCCAACATCGATGCTTTGGCCGCGGCAGGCATCACCGGGGGCTGCAGCCGCAACCCGCTGCGATACTGCCCCATTGACTCCGTGACCCGCGGCCAGATGGCCGTGTTCCTGGCGCGTGCGCTCGGACTGGTCGAGTTGCCCGCATCGGCGCGGTTCACAGACGTCGATGCTGGCGACGGGCACACCTGCGCGCTGAGAGCCGACGGCGGCGTTGTTTGCTGGGGCGACAATTCTGATGGGCAGTCCGACGTCCCCGACGGGCAGTTCCAGGCGGTCAGTGCAGGCAGGAGACACTCTTGCGGGTTGCGCGCTGATGGCGGCGTTGTTTGCTGGGGCGACAATTCTGATGGGCAGTCCGACGTCCCCGACGGGCAGTTCCAGGCGGTCAGTGCAGGCAGGAGACACTCTTGCGGGTTGCGCGCTGATGGCGGCGTTGTTTGCTGGGGCGACAATTCTGATGGGCAGTCCGACGTCCCCGACGGGCAGTTCCAGGCGGTCAGTGCAGGCGGCGACATTCCTGCGGGGTGCGGTCCGACTTCGGCGTGCAGTGTTGGGGCGACCGGGAGGACGGTCAGTCCGATCCTCCGGAGGGGGACTTCAGCGATGTGAGCGCAGGGAGCCACCACACGTGCGGCTTGCGGATGGACTCAACGGTCACCTGCTGGGGCGACAACACCAGCCGCCAAGCCGATGCTCCCAATTGGCGCTTCGACGCCGTGAGCGCCAGTTGGGCGCACACTTGCGGGCTGCGCACAAACGGCGTCGCGGTGTGCTGGGGGTGGCGAGGCTCGGGGGCGACGGACGTCCCGACGGGTACCTATATTGCGATCAGCGCCACAACTAGGCACTCCTGCGGGGTGCGCACCGACGGCACCGTCGCTTGTTGGGGCGACAACGTCCACGACCGGTCCAGGCCGCCGGCGGGCGCCCTCAGGGCGGTCAGCGCGGGCCGTGGGCACAACTGCGCAGTGCGCGACTCTGGCGAGGCCGTCTGCTGGGGCAACAACGGCAGCGGCCAAGCTGAGGCGCCCAACGGCGAGTTCAGCTCTGTGGCCGTGGGCTACACCCACTCCTGCGGGCTACGCGCCGACAAGGCGATTGTCTGCTGGGGCTCCAACAACGATGCCCCCGGTGGCGAGTTCAGCGCTGTGACCGCCGGCTATTGGCACTCGTGCGGGCTGCACACCGATGGCACCGTCGCTTGTTGGGGCGACAACGGGGAAGGCCAGACCGACGCGCCGGAGGGACTCTTCAGCTACGTCGGGTTGGGCAGCTGGCATTCGTGTGCAGTGCGCGCCGACCGCACCGCGGTCTGCTGGGGGTGGAACAGCAACGGGCAGGCTGAGGCGCCCGGAGGCGAGTTCGCGCGGGTCGGCGGGGGTTCCTGGCATTCGTGCGGGCTGCGCACCGACAGGACGATCGTGTGCTGGGGCGCAGGCGGCGATGGTCAGCTGGATGCTCCGGATGGCGAGTTCGTCTCGGTCGATGTCGGAGAGCGGCACTCCTGCGCGATCGGTGTTGACGGCTCCGTCGAATGCTGGGGGCTGAATGAGTTCGGCCAGACAGATGCTCCGGATGGCGAGTTCGTCGCGGTCGCTGTCGGTGAGCGGCACTCGTGCGCGATCGGTGTTGACGGCTCCGTCGAATGCTGGGGTCTTGCCGATCTTGCTCTGGCGCCGCCGTCCCGCGTGCTCCTTGCCAGCTTTGTCGATCAAGCCGATCCCGGCAGCTGCCGCCCGCGCGGGAATCGCGGCGTCACTGCGGGATTCCCGCTGCCGTCGTGGCTCCCGCGGCCGATCGGCACGGCGCGTGTTGCGGTGCTGTTTGTGGAGTTTCCCGACGCGGTAGCCAGTCACTCCACCCAACAGGAGGCCGAGCTAGGTCTGCCGTTCGCCGAGCGCTACCTGGAGACGGTCAGCTACGGCCTGCTCGACATCGAGTTCGCGTCCCATCACCGGTGGCTGCGGGCCGAGCGGGGACACAGCCACTACCTCGCCGAGAGCGCCATCGGGCCAAAGCAGCTGGGCCACGCCCTTGCTGTCGAGGCGGTGCGGCTGGCCGACCCCGACATCGACTTCACCGACTACGACCTGATGATGATCGTGATGCCCAGCTCGCACTTTGGCGGCGGCGTCGCCCTGGGCGCCGTCGGCACGGACGAGGGATTCGTCTCCACCCCGCTGGTCAACGTGTTCACCCACGAGGAGTCGCGTCCCCCAGATCGGTGGGGCGAGATGGCTGCCCATGAGCTTCTCCACGGCCTCGGCCTAGTGGACTACTACCCCTATGACGACAGCCACAGCGATCGACCCGTGGCTCCCTCGGGCAGGGAATGGGTCGACGTCCGTATGGGCGTCATGGGCCTGTGGGCCCGTTTCATCGCCAGCAGCCAGGACCCGCGACTAGCCCATGTATGGCGGCATCCCGACGGGTATCGCTCCACGGCCTACCATCTGCGACCTCCGGCCATCGAGATGCTGGCATGGAGCCGCTGGCAGCTCGGCTGGCTGGACGCCGCCCAGGTCGCGTGCCTGACCGACGACGGCGCGACGGTCCTCCTGAGTCCCGTCGCCGACCCCGGCAGCGGGACGGCTATGGCGGCGGTGCCCCTGTCGGACTACGAGGCGCTGGTTGTCGAGAGCCGGCGCAAGATGGGGTACGACTCCGGTCAGGACTACCGCAGTCCCGACGGACCAGCCACGACATTCCCGGCCCTCGTGACCGAGGGCGTGCTGGTGTATACGGTGGACGCGTCCCTCCACTCGGGCGAACTCCCGCTCAAGGTGGCAGGCGACCGCGGCAACGGCATCGTGGACGACTATCCGGTGCTGGCGGTGGGCGAGAGCGTGACGGTGCGGGGCTACACGATCACCGTCGTGGACGACGACGGCGACACCCACACCGTTCGCATTGTCAAGGCATCGGACGCCTAGTCCCGTCTCGCCGAGAGGATGGCGGCCCGGGGGCCGGGCAACGCTGAGGTAGGGTCCCCGTCCATGAACTCGTATCGATCGATCTCCGCGTGGGACGACTACCCGGTCCACCAGACCTCCGAGTACGTGCGCCATGCCGCCACCTCGGACCGCAACTTCTACGACCGCTACTACTTCAACCTGCATCCGTCCAGCGGGGAGTACTTCGCCATCTTCGGGCTCGGCCAGTACCCCAACCTGGGAACCACCGACGCCTATCTCGCCGTCACCCGGGGCGACGACCACCTCGTGGTGAGGGCCAGCAAGCCCCTGACCGACCGGGCCGACACTTCGGTCGGGCCGGTGCGCATCGAGGTGGTCGAGCCGCTGCGCAAGCTGCGGGTGATCGTCGAGCCGGGGAGGCCCGCGGACTCGCAGCTGGGCATGGACGTGACCTGGACCTCCCCCATCGACCCCTTCGAGGAGCCCCGCCAGTATCTGCGGGCCCGGGGCGCGCTGGTGTTCAACACCCAGCGGTTCGCCCAGCTCGGCCGCTGGGAGGGCACCCTCAACGTGGACGGGACCGACATCGCGGTCACCCCGGACCGCTGCGGCGGGGCCCGGGACCGGTCGTGGGGTGTGCGCCCGGTGGGCGAGAAGCAGCCCGACGGCATCCGCCAGACCATTCCGGTTCTGGCCGGCATGTGGAACTACATGCCCGCCGACTACGGCGACCACTGGATCATCTACCTGTGCCATGAGGAGCCCGACGGCCACCGCACCATGCAGACCGGCATGCGGGTGTGGACCGATCCCGACCGGCCCCGCGACATCCTCGGGCGGCCCGAATGGGTCCACGACCCCATCAGCGGCACCCGCCTGCTGTCCGGGTCCCACATCACCTTCCCCGAAGCCCCGGGCGGACCCATCACGGTGAATGTCGAGCCGCTGGCCACCAACTTCCTCTCCATCGGTGCGGGATACGGCATCGAGCAGGACTGGCGCCACGGCATGTGGCAGGGCGAGGAGTTGGTGGAGCAGGCCCGGGCCTACAAGGTGAGCGAGATACGGGCCATGGGC